>JAIBDV010000389.1 GCA_024686055.1 Neptuniibacter sp. | reverse complement strand
CGCCCTTTCGAGGGTTTACCCTCGTAAGCAATTTTCCACTGGCCATTTTCCAGCTGCCAGTACTGTCGCTTGATACTGTCACCGTGGTAATTGCTGCTTCGATAGTGCTGAGTGAATGTTGCAACCATCAATTCAGGCTGGTCGGGATAACGATACAGGCTCAGGTTATC
This sequence comes from Neptuniibacter sp., assembly GCA_024686055.1. Classification (GTDB taxonomy): domain Bacteria; phylum Pseudomonadota; class Gammaproteobacteria; order Pseudomonadales; family Balneatricaceae; genus Marinobacterium_C. The sequence goes on along the minus strand of JAIBDV010000389.1, from coordinate 2,913 downwards.
CAGCTTTAGTTCAATAAATTTTTTACTGTCATTGATCTTCCCCTTATCCCGTGTAAAGCGCTTAAAGTCACGCTTTCCATCACTGAAAACAGGCGAATAATGGGAGAAGTAGCGGCTATTATCCAGGCTTTCCCAGTCGGTACGCCATTGCTCAACCACAGAACTGAATTGCTCACGCTGTTTAAGCCAGTCGGTACGCGGCATCCAGTTGATATTCTGACCGATAATAAACGGGGTGTTTTTAATGTCGACCAGCTCATCAACCTCAAGAAAGTCAGGGTTGCTAAGCGACAGACAACCTTCACTGGCCAGCGGTGGCCGGGTGTAGCTGGCACTGGGCGAACCATGCAACCAGATGCCATTACCCGTGCGTTTATGCCGATAGTCCCAGACATTAGGGTAATTAATCGGTAATGCGCCAGAACCATAGCGTGGCGGCAAGGCCTGATCAGGAATACGACCGGAAATAAAATACACCCCCAGCGGGGTTCTCAGATCGCCCTGCTTCTGCTTACCAATACCACCGCGGCCATAGGAGGCGTAGTAGTCTTTAACCAGTTCAGGCATGCCATTGTTATTACGAAAGACAAAGAGTCTGTACAATCGGGTGTCCATCACCAGCACATACTTCTGATTGTCTGCCAGCCGCAATAACGGCGCTGGAAGCATATCCGGGCCAGGTTTTTCTTGCTCATGCAGGACCCGCTGCTGTACTTCATGCAGGAAGCCCTTGAGCAGTTTATCGTCCTTGACCTGTAAGCTGCCAATGGCTTCCAGTGGCTGACTGAGGGCCATCATCAGATCACCATAGATCAACTGAGCGACCCGATAATCGGGTCGCTGTGCTGTTAGCGCACGCAAGCTGGCCGCGGCATCTTCCAGCCGGTTTTCACGCAGGTCGCGTAAACCATCCATAAGCAGTTTTTCATCGGCCTGCTCACCATAACCGGCAGCAGACACCTGCGCAGCCACCAGAGCCAGGCCGATTACAGTAATTACTTGTCTGAACATCAGAGTCCCGAAAAAGACGAAAGCGATATAGCCGCCGGAATTATAACCAGTAACGACCAGGCTTCCTACGATTTAACACCCGACTTACCTGTATCTGAAGTACAGAGCAGGGCTGACCACACAAACACCACAACTTACCACTTTGCACAGTCCTGTTTCAGCGTATTCCCGACCATGACCAATAATTCTCGACGGGGTAAGGCTTATCCCGCTGAACTTTATCCATCAGATCCCCCTCAAACCTATGGAGCCGCACCGCTGTTAGCCGCCGAGCCACAGGCTCTGCTCATCCGGCTCAGATTAGCAGTCAGTAGCGCCCAGAGAAGCGCAGGACTGATATTCCAGCTGCACGGAGGAGCCTGCGATGCTTGATCAGATGGAAAGCGCCGGACTGGAACGCTTGCATTTCGGCCTGGATGCATCTACCGGTATGCGCGCAATTATTGCGATTCACTCAACCCGCCGTGGCCCGGCAATTGGGGGATGTCGGTTTATCCCATACCCCCGCGAACAGGATGCAATCACCGATGCCATCCGGCTGGCTCAAGGCATGAGCTATAAAGCCGCTCTGGCGGGCCTGCCCCACGGTGGCGGTAAAGCAGTAATCATTCAGCCCAACCAGGCGATAGACCGGGCCGAGCTGATGGCCGCGTTTGGCCGTATGGTCGACAGTCTGGGCGGGGATTATATCGCGGCGATGGACAGCGGCACTGAAATCACTGATATGGATGCCATCGCCCGCAGCACCCGCTTTGTTACCTGCACCCGTGAATTTGGCGATCCATCGCCCTGGACCGCACTGGGCGTTTTTGAGGGGATAAAAGCCTCCCTGTCCCATCGCTATGGTTGCGAGAACCTGCTGGGCTGTCATATTGCGCTCCAGGGTATGGGCCATGTCGGATTTGCCCTGGCCCGGCTACTGAAAAAAGCCGGGGCTGAGCTGACCATCACCGACATTAACCCGCAGCGTTTACAGACAGCCTGCGACCAGTTAGGTGCCCGCAGCGTAGCCCCGGAACAGATCTACAGTGTTCCCGCCGATGTTTTCAGCCCCTGCGGCCTGGGTGCCGTCATCAACAACGATACTCTGAATCAGCTAAAGCCCGGCATCATTGCCGGCAGTGCTAACAATCAATTACTGGCCCCTGGACACGGTGAACAACTGCACCGCAACAACATCCTTTACGCCCCGGATTATCTGATTAATGCCGGGGGCCTGATCTTCGTCGCGCTGCAGCACACACAAACCAGCCATGAAAAAATCCACCAGCAAGTGCTGCAGATAGGGTCTACTCTGAAACGACTCTATGCGCAGGCAGAGTTGCAACAATGAGCCACGCATCGCATGGCCGATCAACAGGCTGAAGCGATTATCGCACAAAGCGCCCAACTGCATCCGGCTGCCTGAGCAGCTCGATGCGTAAATGGAGGGAGTTGATATGGAACGCACATTTCAGGGTGAGATCTATCTGACCCAGTATCTGGACAGCCAGGGCACACTGGTCCAGCCACTGCCAGATAACCCGCAACTGGCTGAGCAGTTACAAAACTGCTACCGCAATATGATACTGGCCCGGGCACTGGACACCAAAGCCATCGCCCTGCAACGCACCGGCCAGATGGGGACCTACGCCTCAATGCTCGGCGCGGAAGCCATCGATGTCACTATCGGCTTGTGTATGCAGCCAGACGATGTACTGGTGCCTTACTACCGTAACCATGCCAGTCAGCATATCCGTGGTGCCGCGATGGAAGATCTGCTGCTGTACTGGGGTGGCGATGAACGGGGCAATGCTAACCCGGCGATGAACCAGGACTTCCCAAACTGCGTCCCCATCGCCACCCAGGCACTGCACGCCTGCGGGGTTGCCTCAGCGATGAAGATACGCGGCGAAAAACGCT
>JAIBDV010000072.1 GCA_024686055.1 Neptuniibacter sp. | reverse complement strand
CTGTTGATCAGAGGTGTGGCGGCAGTCTGCCTGTTGTCCTGTTACCGGGCACTACCTTCGCCGTGATTTTCAGCGTATGCACGTGTGTCGTGTGATCTTGCGAGTTGCGCGTCATCAGCCGCTGGGGCTGTACTTCGTCGGTGGGCCAGATCAGCAGTGGTGCTGAAATAATCATAGTCGACGTTGGTCTTGCGCTGTCGGCGTTACGTAACAGCTAATCAGGTAGGCTGGGCAAAAACGGCTCCGTGAGAGCCGTTTCCTGCACGTAAAGCGCTGTGCCTTACATACCTTTTACGGCAAAGATGCCCGGCGCGTTACGCCAGTAACCGTGGTAATCCATACCGTAACCGAAGATGTAGCGGTCTTCGATATTGATACCGACATACTCGGCTTTCATCTCCGGGCGAGCTTTGCGGTCGTGCATTTTGTCGACCAGTACGGCGATGCGTACTTCGCTGGCACCCTGTTCTTTGCAGAAATCGACAATGGCAGCCAGGGTGTGGCCTTCGTCCAGAATGTCATCAACAACCAGTACCGGGCGGTCTTTGAAGTCGATAAAGGGGCGTACTTTCCACTCCAGCTCGTGGCCAGAAGTACTGTTGCGGTAGCGTGTGGCGTGCATGTAACCCGCTTCCAGAGGGAAGTTGAGTTTAGTCAGCAGCTTGCCACCGATGACCAGACCGCCATTCATGATGGCAAAAACCACCGGGTTGGCGTCGGCCCAGTCTTCAGTAATTTCGGCAGCCATTTTGTTAATGGCGTGTTCGACTTCAGCTTCACTGTGTAACAGATCCGCCTGGATGTAGACCTGCTTGATATGTTCCAGATCAGTTTTGGACATGCTTATTGCCTGTTTATCTGCGTCGCCAGGGAGTGCGGCGTGGTAAGAAAACGCGCCAGATTATAGATGTTGGTGGCAGCTGGCAAGCGCGTTACCCTGAAAAATATGCAATGCCTGATTCAGGTTCAGCTGACGCAGGTTCGGTTGGCGAATCCTGTACAATCAGGAATGTACACAGGGGTGTGCGGGAGCCACCGAGAGAGAGTTGTTGATGCAGCACGGGAGTTGTCGCTGATGCCACAGTTAATGAGGTTTACCTTTTGTCACGATCATGAACAGGATCGTATCCGTATGCTGGCTGAGGGGGATGAGGGGGACCGCTGCGCGTACTGGCTGACCCGACGCCTGACCGCTAACCTGCTGAGTAATGCTGAGAGCTGGTTAACCGAGTGTTATGCCGCCAGGCTGAATGTGCCTGCACCCGCTCAGAGTGAAGTGTATGAGCTGTACCACGATAAGGCGCGTGGCCGTTTTGAGCAGAACCAGGCGATGGGGGCAGAGGCCGCAGTGGCTGATGTGGCCGAGACCCGTCTGCTGACTCAGGTGGATATTATGTTGCGTGATGATGGCCAGCTTAAGCTGACTTTTTTTGCCGGACCTGAGGCGGATAGCTGGTCGGCGATGTCGGTTAATTACTTCCATCAGTTGCTGCATATCCTGCAGCTCAAAACGGAGCTGATGGAGTGGGGCCTGAGTGCAACTCAGCCGCGGCCTCAATATGCGTTGCAGTAGTTTGTCGCGGTGCTGATCAATCGATGGTCTGCTCTGGATAGCTTTGATATGATCCCGCGTTCTTGACTGGATATATAAAACAGTTTTTTAATTCCATCAAGTTATATTCTTGTAACCATAGAGGTGAGTGGTATGCCGGTCGAGTTTCCAACCATTGAGGACTATGTCGGTAATACGCCGCTGGTCCGGCTGCAGCGACTGACTGCCGGGCGAGGCAATACAATACTGTGCAAACTGGAGGGTAATAACCCGGCCGGTTCGGTGAAGGACCGCCCTGCGCTGAGTATGATCCAGCTGGCGGAGGCCCGCGGTGCGATCAAGCCCGGCGATACGCTGATTGAGGCGACCTCCGGTAATACCGGCATTGCACTGGCGATGGCGGCGGCGATCAAAGGCTACCGGATGAAGCTGATCATGCCGGATAACATGAGTGCAGAGCGTAAAACGTCGATGAGTGCCTATGGCGCTGAGCTGATTGAAGTCACTCAGGCCCAGGGCATGGAGTATGCGCGTGACCTGGCCCATGAGATGCAGAAAAACGGTGAAGGTATTGTGCTGGATCAGTTTGCCAACCAGGACAACCCGCAGGCGCATTATGAGGGTACCGGGCCGGAGATCTGGGCTCAGACAAAGGGCCTGGTGACGCACTTTGTCAGTTCTATGGGCACTACCGGTACTATTATGGGGACGTCCCGCTTCCTGAAAGAGCAGAACCCTGCGGTGCAGATTGTTGGTTTGCAGCCCAGCGATGGCTCGTCTATTCCGGGTATCCGTCGCTGGCCCGAGGAATACCTGCCGAAAATCTTTGATGCCAGCCGGGTGGATTCGGTGATTGATATTGATCAGACCCTGGCAGAGCAGACCATGCGGGCGCTGGCGGAGCAGGAAGGGATCTTCTGTGGCGTGTCATCTGGTGGTGCGGTGGCCGGTGCGCTACAGCTGGCTGAACAGGTGGAGAATGCGGTGATTGTCTGCATTATCTGCGATCGCGGTGATCGGTATCTGTCGACGGGTGTGTTTAGCCCGCATTAACTCGATGCCGTAATCGATATAAAAAAGGCGCTTATGATAAGCGCCTTTTTTGTGTCTGCTGGGTAGGGGCTGAGTACAGCGACGGCTTAGCCGTTTGGCAGGCTGGTGGGTGGGCGCTCGCCAATGTTGACATTGAGGGTCAGGCGGCGGCTATTGCGTAGCAGATCAACCTGGATCTGGTCACCGGGCATATAGCGGGCGATCTGGTTTTTCGACAGCTGGGTGTTGGTGATCGGCGCACCGTTGATGGCGATGATGATATCACCAGGCTGCAGGCCTGCCCGGTGTGCCGGGCTGTTGCGGTAGAGCCCGGCAACCAGTAGACCCTGCATATTCTGCATCCCGAAGGATTCGGCCAGCTGGGGTGTCATCGGCTGGATCTCGATGCCCAGCCAGCCGCGAATGACCCGGCCATGTTTGATCAGATCCTGCATGACCGATAGCGCCAGTTTGCTGGGGATCGCAAAGCCAATTCCCTGGGAGCCGCCGGATTTACTGAAAATCGCCGTGTTGATGCCGATCAGGCGGCCAAAGGCATCGACCAGCGCCCCCCCGGAGTTACCCGGGTTGATGGCGGCATCGGTCTGGATAAAGTCTTCGTAGGTGCTCAGGCCCAGGCTGTTGCGCTGGGTGGCGCTGACGATACCCATGGTGACGGTCTGGCCGACCCCGAATGGGTTGCCAATGGCCAGCACGACATCACCAACACTAAGCTGACTTGAGTTGTTGAGGGTGATGCTGGGCAGGCTGTCGAGCTTTATTTTCAGCACGGCCAGATCAGTGTCGGGGTCGGTGCCGACGACGTCGGCAACCGCTTCACGGCCATCGGTCAGGGCGACGACGATGCTGTCGGCCCCTTCAATCACGTGGTTGTTGGTTACGATGTAACCTTCGGCGGTGAGGATGACACCGGAGCCCAGGCTGGATTCGATGCGGGCCCGCTCGGGTGGGTTCTCGGCATCGAAGAATTTACGGAAAAATGGATCGCTGTAGAGTGGATGCTCAGCCTGGGGTACCAGCGTGCGGGTGTAGATGTTGACGACGGCCGGTGCCGCTTTGGTAACCGCATCAGCATAGGAAACCGGCCCCATGCCTGAGGGCGTGGGCAGGCTCGGTTGTGAAGGAGTGCGGGACTCAATCACCGAAACCGTGGTTACGCTGGGCCCCAGTACATCCGGGAACAGGTTCAGCAGCGCCACGGCTGCCAGGATACCGACAACAATCGGCCACATTAAAAAGGTGAATCGACGCATAAGCTGGTCTGTTCTTTTAAGGTAATGCCCTTGATGAATACCTGATTGTGCCATGTTTAATCCGGCGATGGGCCAGTATGGGAACCAGATTTAATCTGGCGGTAATCTTAGCATGCCTGTACGGTTGCGGCAGGTTAACGCCTGAACTAACTCTATGTTTATTAAAGGCCCGGGCTAGACCTGGTACACTATAAGCTTGAGCATGTGTGCATAATTTTCTGTGGGGTAGGGAGTCGATATGGCGGTTCAACTGGATGCGCTGCTGGCGTATTGCAATGATCTGATGGGGCCTGGCCGGTTTCGGGATTACTGTCCGAATGGTTTGCAGGTGGAAGGCAAGCCAACCGTGCAGCGGCTGGTGACCGGGGTAACAGCGTCGCAGGATTTACTGGATGCGGCGGTGGCCTGGCAGGCGGATGCGGTGCTGGTGCATCACGGTTATTTCTGGAAAGGTGAGTCGGAGGTGATCACCGGTATCAAGCGTAAGCGGCTAAAAACCCTGCTGGCCCATGATATCAGCCTGATTGCTTACCACCTGCCGCTGGATGCCCATTCCGTACTGGGCAATAACGTCCAGCTGGGGGCCGTGCTGGGGCTGGAAACGACCGGGCCGCTGGAGCTAGGAAACCCTGACAGCATTGGTCTGGTGGGGCAGCTGGCGCAGCCGTTGTCAGCAACAGATTTTGCCGCTCATATTGGCCAGGCGCTGGGGCGTGAGCCGTTGCTGATTGAAGGCGGTAACCATGAAGTACGCACGGTAGGCTGGTGTACCGGCGGTGCCCAGGGCTATATCGATAAGGCGATCGCCCAGGGGCTGGATGCGTTTATTTCCGGTGAGGTGTCTGAGCCGACCTTCCATGCGGCGCGGGAAAACGGGATTCACTACGTTGCTGCCGGTCACCATGCGACCGAGCGCTATGGTGCTAAAGCGCTAGGCGAGGCGCTGGCCGCTGAGTTCGGGTTGGCCCATCAGTTTGTGGATATTAACAACCCGGTATAATCGCCAGATGTAAAAAAGCCGGGAGGCCCCGGCTTTTTTACGGCTGATCCATGGCTGATCAGGCGTTCGTCTTTGCTGGCTCAGGGCTTTCAGCCTCAGCGCCGTCAGCAGGCTGGCTGGTCAGGTCGGCAGGGCCCTGCGGTACGGGCTCGGCTTTTTCTTGCAGGCCATAAGTTTCGGACAGGGTGCCTTCTTCATCGTCTTTTTTCGGTGCATAGTCACGAGGCGGCTCGGGAATGCTGCGGGCTTCAGCATTGGGCACTGCATCGGTAACTGTTGGTATTTCTACTTCTGCTGCTTCGCTCAGCCGTGGCTGCATCGACGCTTCCAGGCTTTGTGCGGCTGTACCGTCTTTACACAGCTGCTGAGCACTGCTGGCCAGATGCTGGTGCACATCCTTGTAGCTTTCGGTCAGATTGTTGACCAGCTCGGCGGTGCGGGCGAAATGTCCATTCACCTGTTCTTTGTAGCCGTTCAGCTCCAGCTGGGCGGCTTCCAGCTGTTTTGTCAGTTCATCTTGCTGGCTGGTATCGCTGGCTGATGAACGGCCCATCAAATAGCCAATCACGGCACCAATGGCCAGTGCCACGATACCAATAATCCATACGCTGCTCTGTTCCACAGTGACTCCTTGGTTGGTTCTGCCAGCAGCGGTGGAGGGTGCTGCTGGTATGGTTGTTGTTTGCAGCCCATAAGGTTACCCCAACCTGCCGGCAAAGCCTATGTATCTGTGACGGCTGGGGTTGTTACGGGTCAATTGAATGGGGTGCAATATGCGCGTTTAGCCCCAGAGTCCATCAACCCGGGGCTTAATCAGGATAGGCAGGTAACGGATAACAAACAGCAGCCAGGCCAGCATCCACAAGCCGCCGGAAATATGCAGCACGGTGTTGTAGGGCAGGGGCAGCCACTGAGCGCTGATCCGCACCAGCGCGCTGAGTATCAGGCAGGCGAAGGCGGTAATTATCAGTTTATTGACGGCCAGTGTGCGACCGGTGTGGCCCAGTGAGACACGTGCCATCATGCCCAGCGTCAGGCCGCCGATGCCGCCAACGGTGAAGGCATGCAGGGCGATGCTGGTGGAAAGCCAGCCCAGCTGAGCCGCCGCCTGCAGGCCAAACCCCAGTACGATGAAGCCATAGCCTGCGTGCAGAATCCACAGCAGTGGATGCTGCCACAGGGCCGTTTGATACCAGCCTGCCAGCCGTAGCAGTTGCAGAGCAAACAGGGCGATGCTGAGGACGGCGGCGACGGTGCCTGGCAGCAGCAGCTGGCACAATAACCAGATAACGGTCAGCGGTAGCAGGGCTTTTTCGAGCCAGCTACGACGCAGACAGCTGACGTTGTTGCCGATGCCACGCTCGGTAAAGAACGGAATCACCCGACCCCCAATTACCACAATAATCAGCACCACCAGATACAGTGCCAGATGCAGGCCGCTCATCAGGGTGTTTTCGGTGATACCCAGCAGCTGTAGATGTACCAGCAGGCTGGCGATAAAAAAGCCTGCCAGTGCGCCAATAAACACCAGATTGCGGTAGTTACCGGAGCGGATAATCGGGATGCCGATACCCAGCGCAACCAGCAGCGGAAAGCCCAGATTCAGCAGAGCGATCAGACTGTCGGGTACCGCGGAGATGAAGGGCAGTATGCGAGCGGTCAGCCAGACGGCAAAAATCCCCGCCAGTGACCAGCCATAAGGAGTCTGGACATTGGTCCAGGTCCGTACGGCGGTCAGCAGAAAGCCGGCGACAATGGCCAGGCTGAAGCCGAACAGCATTTCGTGGGCATGCCAGTACATACCGGAAGTGAAGTAGGCAGGTGTCCAGCCACTTTGCAGTGCGCCGAGCCAGTGGCCAATTAGCAGCACAGCAGCCAGTGCGCCGAATAAAAAGAAAGGGCGAAAGCCAAGGTTGAACAGGGAGAAGGCGCCAGGTTGGCGGGGTTCCTGCAGCTGGATCATGTTACATCACCTCACGGACGGCGTGATCAAAAGGTCTGGGTTATATTATGCATTATTTTTACATGTTATAAATCGCCATCTGTCGGTTGAACAATAAATTATCATCAGGGCGCGGGGCAAAGCCCCGCACCGGGCGACTTAGCTGATCGTTTTCTTCAGCAGGATTGCGCTGTAAAGGTGGCCGTCACGGTTGACGTCAGTGGCCAGTTCCAGGTGTTCCATTAGCATCAGGAACATGCCGCTGTTGCTATCATGGCCAGGCTTGGGGTGGCCTTTGGAGTCAAAAACGCCGGGCTTCCATTCTTGCAACTGCTGGCAGGTGACTGTGCTGCCCTTAAAAGCATCCCATGCTTTAAATAGCTGACTGTATTTGATGCTGACCGTAGACTTGCCCCGCTGATAATGGATGCGGTCCTTGTTGGTGCCAAGGATAGTGAGGGGGGTCTTGCGGGTATTGTTAAACACCAGACCTTCCAGATCAGCCTGGGATAAAAGCTGGATAAACTGTTCCTTGTCCATAGCGGGTTCCTGAATAGATGGTTGATCAGTCGAGTCAGGCTGGGTTACGCGGTACTTTGGCTTGCCAGAGTACTTCCTGACCGTTATTGCGCCGGGCCAGCTGACGGGCGCAGACGAACAGCAGATCCGAGAGCCGATTCAGATAGCTGACTGAATGCGGATTAAACGGGTGTTCGCTGGCCAGCTGGTGCAGGCGTCTTTCAGCGCGGCGACACTGTGCTCGGCTCAGGTGGCAGTGTGCCGCCAGAGGTGAGCCGCCAGGCAGAATAAACTCTTTTAATGGCGGTAATGTGTCATTGATAGCATCCAGTGCCTGTTCCAGCGCGTCGGTGTCGCTGGCATCAATGGCCTGGTAGTCCGGGCTGTCCATAGCGATCTCGCCGCCAATATCGAACAGTCGGTGCTGGACCGGTGTCAGTAGTGGCTGCAAGGCGTCGGTTGTGGGGAGCTGGGCAAGCAGTAGCCCAAGCTGGCTGTTCAGTTCATCCAGTTCGCCCAGTGCTTCAATACGGGCGTCCTGTTTACTGACGCGTACGCCACTGGCAAGGGATGTCTGGCCGCTGTCGCCGCCACGGGTGTAAATTCGGGTAAGTCGATCGGCCATCGGTTTGCGCTCTTTATTATGCCGGGGAGAATGGCAGTCTAGCGCTGGAGTGATTGGTGGAGCAATGGTTGTAAAAACGGATGTGCCGGTCGGCACATCCGTTAGCAGGGGCTATCCAGAGGCTGGATTAACGCTCGCCGCGCTCGTGGATCTGACTTGCATTACCAACGATCAGGGCGTCTGGCTCAATCATGATATCCGGGTTTTTGTTCGGATATGGCAGTGAGTTGAGGACGTGACGGATGCCATTCAGGCGGGCCCGTTTTTTGTCGTCAGATTTGATGACAGTCCATGGCGCATCAGCGGTATCAGTGTAGAAGAACATGGACTCTTTGGCTTCAGTGTAGGAATCCCACTTGTCCAGAGACGCCAGATCGACAGGCGACAGTTTCCACTGTTTCAGTGGATCGTTACGGCGAGACTGGAAGCGACGGAACTGCTCTTCACGGCTCACGGAGAACCACAGTTTGAACAGACGAACACCACTGCGAGCCAGCATGCGCTCCATATCTGGCGTCTGACGCATGAATTCCAGGTACTCAGACGGTGTACAGAAATTCATCACTTTCTCAACACCGGCACGGTTGTACCAGGAGCGGTCAAACAGCACGATTTCACCGGCTGTTGGCATATGCTCGATGTAGCGCTGGAAGTACCACTCGCCGCGTTCGCGATCGGTTGGTTTCTCCAGAGCGACAACTTTCGCGCCACGTGGGTTCAGGTGCTCCATCATACGTTTGATGGTGCCGCCTTTACCGGCAGCATCACGGCCTTCGAACAGTACAACGACTTTCTGGCCTGTATCACGTACCCAGTTCTGCATTTTCAGCAGTTCGATTTGCAGCTCTTTCTTCTGCGCTTCGTAATCTTTGCGGGAGATCTTTTTCTTGTATGGATAGGTGCTGTCTTCACTGAAGACGGGTGTTTCATCCAGTTTAGCTTTATGCGCATCCTGAGCAGGGGGGGCCTTAGCTTCTACTTCGTCTACCACGACTTTTGCAACTGTCGATTCCGTTGGCATGAAAACCTCCTTTTATTATTGGATAATCCGATTTCTTGGCGTTGATTATCCGCCCTCAATGCCCGGTTTCCGTTTGACTAAGATCAATTAAAAGTTGATGCGCCAATCTATCGCGTACCCTCTTTAGTAGGAGGCTGCTAGGATCAGCAAATTTTTTTCAGTTTGTGTAGCAATTGTTCATTTTTTCCGGCGGAAATTCCGGCCTCACTGGCCCGTTGGCAGAGGAATCCGGTGATGTAGTCAATTTCTGTTTGCCGCTGGTGGCGAACATCCTGCAGCATCGATGAATAGTTCTGTCCGGTGGCCTGGGCCACCTGCAACGCAACGGGTAGCAGGCCATTGGTAAACAGTGGCAATTGCAGGTTAAGCAGTAGTGAGTCTATCTCGTGGCACAGTTCAGCCATCTCAGCCCGCCAGTCCGGATTACTGGCCAGCTCGCCATTACGACAGTCATGCAGGGCTGTTAGTGGATTGATCGCACAGTTGATCGCCAGCTTGCGCCACAGGCTGTGTTCAATGGTCGGGTCGGCCACGATGTTGAGTGCAAGCCCCTGTAACTGTGCTGCCAGGCTGCTGTCCTGTGGTGTATCAAATCGCCCGAGCCGGGTTTCTCCCTGGCCAGCAAACACGACATGACCCGGCTGGCGTAGCCAGGCACCATCGGTGCTGGTGGCGGCCCACACCTGCTGCTGGCTGAAGTGCTGCAACGCCCACTGCTGGGGCCCCATGCCATTGTGTAGCAACACCAGTTGCGCACCCTGTGCCAGTCGTGAACGCAGGCCACTGAGCGCAGACTGTACGTCATAGGCTTTGGTGGTGACCAGCAGGTGGTGGATCGGTTCTGGATGGTCAGCCAGCTGGCACTGCACCGGGTAATGCCGGGTTTCGTTATCCTGTTCGATTGTGACCTGCTGGTTAAATGCGGTAATACGCTGCTTTGATCGTAGAATCAGCGTAACCTGGTGACCGGCCTCAACCAGGTGGGCGGCCCACAGGCAGCCAATACTGCCAGCGCCCAGAATATGCTAGTGCATGATCATCGCCTTCCTGTTTTTAAAAGAACCATGATACCGGGCTGTGCTATGGGCTGAAAAGGTTGTCTGGGTTGGGTAGAATCGGCTCACGTTTTTGTTTTCAGGTAGGGAGAG
>JAIBDV010000230.1 GCA_024686055.1 Neptuniibacter sp. | reverse complement strand
CCAGATTGCCCTGCACGCTCAGATGGGAAAACAGGCTGGGTTCCTGGAATACATAGCCCAGCGGGCGCTTATGGGTGGGCAGGAAGCTGTCGGGCCCTTGCCAGCAGCTATCGCCGATCAGCACGGTGCCTGTGGCATCGGCCTCCAGCCCGGCAATGGCCCGTAGCAGGGTGGTTTTACCACAGCCGGACGGGCCGAAGATGGCGGTCACCCCGCGTTCGGGAATCGTCAGTGCCACATCCAGTGAAAAATCACCCCGTGCCAGTGTGAGCTGGATATCAATACTCATGCCTTCACCACCGCAAACCGTCGATTCAGGGCGTACACGGCCATCAGCAGTACAAATGAGAACAGCAGCAGGCCGCCGGAAATCCAGTGGGCCTGGCTGTATTCCAGCGCTTCTACGTGGTCATAGATCGCGATGGAAACCACCTGAGTCTCGCCGGGGATATTACCGCCAATCATCAGCACCACACCGAATTCACCCAGGGTGTGAGCGAAGCCGAGTACGGCAGCGGTGAGAAAACCGGGGGCGGCCAGCGGCACGGCCACGGTGAAAAAGCGGTCCAGCGGCGAGGCACGCAGGGTGGCGGCAACTTCCAGTGGGCGGTTACCGATGGCGCTAAAGGCGTTCTGCACCGGCTGAATAACGAACGGCATGGAGTAGAGTACCGAGCCGATCACCAGTCCGCTGAAGGTAAAGGCCAGTGGTCGCCCGCCCAGGGTTTCCATCAGCCCGCCAACCGGGCCGTGGGGCCCCAGTGTCACCAGCAGATAAAAACCGAGCACGGTGGGCGGCAGTACCAGCGGCAGGGCCACCACCGCCTCGATCAGAAACTTGAACCGCCAGCGGGTTCGCGCCAGCCACCAGGCGATGGGCGTGCCGACCAGCAGCAGGATAAAGGTTGAGATGGCGGCCAGTTTAAGGGTGACCAGCAGGGCGGTCAGATCCGCGTCGGTGAGGCTCATGGCAGGGTGTATCCGTACGACTGGATAAGCTGGCGGGCACTGTCGCTGCGCACGAAGGCAAGCAGCTGGCGCGCCACGGCGTTGTCGTTAAGCAGTACTGCCTGTTGGGTGATCGGGCTGTAGGATGACTGGGGCGGTGTCCACCATGAGCCGGTGACGGTGCTGCCAGGCTGGCGTAGCTGAGCCCAGGCGACAAAGCCCAGCTCGGCATTGCCACTTTTCACAAACTGCAGCGCCTGGCCAATATTCTCGCCACGTACCATCTGGCCGCGTAATGTGCTCCAGACGCCCTGGCCACGCATAATCTGCTCGGCGGCTTTGCCGTAAGGAGCCAGTTTCGGGTTGGCCAGTGCCAGGTGACGAAACTCGCCTTGCTGGAGCACCAGGCCCTGATCATCCACCCGGCCTGGTTCCGGGCTCCACAGCACCACTTTGCCAATGGCATAGGTAAACCGGCTGCCGGGCAGGGCGATGCCCTGTTGTTCCAGCAGTTCTGGCCGCTTGCTGTCGGCGGCGAAGAACGCATCGAAGGGCGCACCATGGATAATCTGCGCATACTGCTTACCGGTGGAGCCAAAGGCCAGTTGCACCCGGTGGCCGGTTTGCTGTTCAAACTGCTGGCTGAGCGCTTTGATCGCCGGGGCGAAGTTACTGGCTACGGCAACGCGGATTGCATCGGCGTGCACGGGCCCGGTGGCGATGCTCAGTGTTAACGCCAGCATCAGGCTAGGGAATACGGCTCTCATCGATTACTGCTCTTGCTGTTACGTGTGTTAAGCGTGCGTGTTCGGACTGCAGGCAGTTTACCTCAATAAAGTGCTGGGCCACAGGGGGGGATAATCTTAAGGATGAGTAGATGTGGGAGTGGCGTTTTTATTATTAAATGGTATAGCTGGTTTTTATATTCATGGGTTTTATTTCTGGTGAATGCTTTTATAACGGAACAGGGTGGTGTTTTTTTATAGCAGCTCGCTCCGTGAGTGTTTTTAATGTTGTCCCAATATCTGACGCGCGCGGAGCGTGCTGCTACAACATGACGGAGTTATTAGATCCATTCAGACTGATCTTTTAAAAAAGAGGATATACCGGCGGGTATATCCTCTTTTTTAAATGCAAACAGCGAGCTTACTTTGAGTCGCTGCGGCCCATGAATTTTTTGTCTTCGATGTTGACTTTGATCACATCGCCGGTAGCAATGTGCTCAGGCACCTGTACAGTCAGGCCCGTAGACAGTTTGGCAGGCTTGGTGCGGGCTGTGGCAGAACCGCCTTTCAGGGCTGGGTCTGTTTCCATCACTTCCAGTTCGACACTGGTTGGCAGGTCCAGCGCGACCGGGGCGCCATCGACCAGGATCACGTAGATACCCTTGGTCTCTTCGTTGATAAACAGCAGTTCATCGGCGATGGTGTCTTTATTCAGGTGGTACGGGGTGTAGTCTTCATTGTCCATGAAAACATACTCATCACCGTCGATGTAAGACAGCATGGACGGCTGACGGGTCAGGTCAGCAAAGTTCAGCATATCTGAATCTTTAAAGGTCTCATCAACTTTGCTGCCGGTGACCACATCGTACATACGCATGCGGTACAGGCTGCCGCCAGCACGACCCTGGGGAACAGAGCGCTCGATGTCTTTTACAAATAATACTTTACCGTTAAACTCGATGGCTGAGTTTTTCTTAATTTCACTGGCCTTTGGCATCTTTATTGACCTTATAAAATGGCAAAGGAAAGTAAAGTATCATACGCAGATGATTAGTCAAGTTTTTGGTCATGTGTAGTCCGCGTAAAATAACAGGATTATATGCAATTTAAAGATCATATTATTGCTGTATATTTATTTTACAATTAAAGTTGGTTGAGAATGTTTTTATCCGTAATCACCTGAGTTTGATAAGCAGATGATGATAGAGGGTATCAACCTGACACTATGGAATAGAGTCTTAATTTATGGAACTGATTAAATTGCCGCTGGCCTGTACTGTGCACTACTGCAGTGATTTTATGGGTAAAGCTGACGCCGATAAGCTGTTTGAGCTGATATGTACGGACTATGACCTGTCCGATACGGTGGTACGTATCATTAACGGTCCGACCATTACAATGGATACTGGACGCTGTATTTTTGCTGATACAGATATTGTTGATGAAGACACCCTGCCACCGGGATTTGATCGCCCGCACCACTGGCCACCGGTTCTGCTGGCGCTTAAGCAGCGTATCGAGGTGTTAATGGGGCGAGAGTACAGCGTCTGCGTGGGGATCTACTATAAAAATGGTCACGCGGATGTGGGGTATCACCAGGACCTGCGAGCCTATGGTGACACCTCTTCAATCGCCTCAATCAGCCTGGGCCAGCCACGTACATTTTCTTTGCGCAAGCTGGAAGACCCGTCTGACGTCCATAATATGGTGTTACCCCACGGTAGCCTGATTGTAATGGGGGAGCACTGTCAGGAGCGCTATGCACATGCCATCCTGCCAGAACCAGAGATTGACCAGCCCCGACTGAATCTGACGTTTCGAGCGTTTGAGTGGCGGCCAGCACGCTGATGCAAAGGCTAACGTTGTGTGTTCAGCGCGGTGGATTTTCGTTTTACCCCAGCCACCAGCGATCCACCGACAATTGCCAGACAGGCGAGCAGCAGCACCATGCTCGGTTCAGCGTGGCCAGCCAGCACCAGTAACAGGATGGAGATCAGCGGGGCGGCGTAGGCCAGCACGCCAAGCAGTGGCAGGTTGCCGTGTTTGATGCCATGGTCCCAGGTGAAAAAGGCCAGCCCGACCGGGCCGGTGCCCAGACCGATAATGCCGATCCACTGAGCAGAGCCCAGTGACCAGAGGGTTTCCTCCCAGGCCAGATGGCAGCCCAGCGCCAGCAGTGCAGTCGCGGCGCAGAACCAGCCCACGGCGTCGGTGGGGATCGCACTGAACCGGCGACTGGCCACCGAATAGCCGGACCAGATCAGCGCACAGGCCAGTGCTAGCAGATAGCCGGTCAGATATTGCGGGTCAAACCCGGCACCGCCCTGGCCGATCAGCAGCCAGCAACCGCCCAGCGCCAGCAGGGCACCCAGCAGATGGCGAGGTTTAAGCGTTTCGCCGGGTAATAGCGCAGCAAACAGCACAATCAGCAGTGGCCAGAGATAGGCCAGCAGGCTGACCTCGACCGCCGGTGCCAGCTGCATTGCGACGAAATAACACAGGTGGTAGCCAAAGTAGCCGGTAACCCCCAGCAGCCAGACGCCCGCAGGCTGGCGCAGATAGCGGGTGCCGCTGTGGCCCTGCAACCACCAGCGGCCACACATCAGTAAAAACGCGATGGTAAAGGTCATCGCCATCATCTGAAAAGGTGGTATCTGGCCATCGGTAAGCCGGGTCAGCAGGGCCAGGGTGCCCCACAACACAATAGAAATCGCACCGATGGCGGTGGCTCGAACCTGGCTGGACATAACAACTCCTTGACGAACAGATTAGCAACAGCGGCCAGTGTAAAGCGGGTTACTGCGGCGGGTCTTTGCTGATCTGGCAGGGTTATTTGTCGATCTGGCGAAAGTGGCGAGGCGGTTGGCCAAAGTGCTTGCGAAAGCGATCACTGAATGCCGCCAGGCTCTGGTAGCCGACCTGATCGGCAATACGCTGTACGCTCAGGCGGCTGTTGAGCAACAGCTGACGGGCCTGCTGCATCCGTTTATCGGTCTGATATTGCTGAGGGGTCATATCGAACTGGTGACGAAACAGCGCACTGAGCTGGCGGGGGCTGAGGTTGGCGACACGGGCCAGGGCTGCCAGCGATATTGACTGAGCATAGTGCTGGTCGAGGTAGTGGCGGGCAGTGGCAATACGTGGGTCGAGCTGCTGTGGTGCGCCTGCGCGTTCATGCAGTAACTGGAGTAACAGCAGTAGCATCTGTTGCTGACTGTCCTGCTGTGCACCGGGCAGGCTTAGATGCAGGTGCAGAAAATGGATGTACTGGCTGAGCACCGGGTCCAGCGGTATAAACGCCGGGAGCCGGGTCAGTTGCGGTGCCAGTGAGCCGGGAATATCGGCCACGATAAAACGGTTGACGCCCTCGGCATGGAAACCGTGATCTTCACCGGCAGCAACCAGTGCGATCTGCTGATCACTGACCAGCCCCTCCCGCTGGCCCACCTGCATCTGTAACTGACCGGCAACCGGTAACACCAGCTGATGGTAGTCATGCTGATGAATATGGGCCTGGGACTGGTAGCTGCGAATATCCAGTGTGGGTTGCTGAGCGGTCATAACGGCAGTGTAACAGATCCGGGGTGAGTGGTTAGGGTGGGTAAAACAGATAACATTAATGATAATGGTTTGCATTATGTATCAGCTTTTGTCAGTCTGCGCGGCTTCGATTACTCATCAGGATGACAGCTCGTATGTCTGTGCCGGTTTGCGCGTCTTCTACTTTTGTTTCTCAACCCGCTTTACAGGCTCAGGTGTTGATTGTTGAGGATGATCAGAGCCTGAATGAACTGCTCAGCCGCCAGCTGCGCCAGCGTGGCTACCAGGTGACCACCTGTTTTGAT
>JAIBDV010000241.1 GCA_024686055.1 Neptuniibacter sp. | reverse complement strand
TATCAGCAGTTGCTGAGCAGCGGCCAGCTCAGTGCCGACCCGCTCCAGCAAAACGCCATTGCCCAGCTGACCCGGCTCCACCAGCAGCTGCTGCACAAACCGGCCTGGTGGCAACGCCGGCCGCCACCACCGCAGGGCTTGTATCTGTGGGGTCCGGTGGGCCGGGGCAAAACCATGCTCATGGATCTGTTCTGCGACACCCTGCCTGACAGGCTGACACTCCGGCTGCATTTCCACCGGTTTATGCGTGAAGTTCACCAGCAGCTGCGTGCCGCCTCAGGTCAGCCCGACCCGCTAGGCTGGGTGGCGGCCGCCTTTGCTCACCGCGCTCCGGTGCTCTGCTTTGATGAATTCTTTGTCGATAATATTGGCGATGCCATGCTACTGGGGCGCTT
This sequence comes from Neptuniibacter sp., assembly GCA_024686055.1. Classification (GTDB taxonomy): domain Bacteria; phylum Pseudomonadota; class Gammaproteobacteria; order Pseudomonadales; family Balneatricaceae; genus Marinobacterium_C. The sequence goes on along the minus strand of JAIBDV010000241.1, from coordinate 4,881 downwards.
GCTCCAGCACCTGTCTGATCGCGGTGTAATCCTGGTCGTCACCTCCAACCAGCCACCCGCGGGGCTTTATCCCGACGGCCTGCATCGCGACCGCTTCCTCCCCGCTATCAGGCTACTTGAGCAGCAGCTGGAGATTATTCCACTGGATGGTCCGCAGGATCATCGGTTGCGCCATTTAACCGCGCTTAAAAGCTGGTTTGATTTATCAGAAAGTGAGTTTACCTTACCCAAAACCAACAACAGCCAGGCCGACATCCAGCTGTGCCATCGCACCGTTAACTGTTTGTTACTCGATAAGGCCGAAAGGGTAATCGGCTTCAGTTTTGAACAGCTCTGTACCGGTTATCGAAGCGCCATGGACTACATCGAACTGGCGGAACAGTTTGACTGTGTATGGCTATGCGGGGTGCCACGGTTCTATGGTGAACAGCGCGAACAGATCAAAGCCCGCGGGACTGAGGATGGCAGCATTGCCAATACCACCGGTGACCGGGAGGTACGCTGGTCAGCGCTGGATGACCCGGCCCGACGCTTCATCAGCCTGGTAGATGAACTCTATGATCGCCGGGTGAATCTGATTGTCTCAGCGGTGGCCCCGCCAGCAGCGCTCTATCCCGGCAGCGGCGCGCTGAACTTTCAGTTTCAACGCACCCTCAGCCGGCTGGTCGAGATGGGCTCACTGGAATACCAGCAAAGCCCACCTATTCGCGACTGAGGCCTGATACCAACAGCGGCATTAGCCGCGGTGATCAGCAACAAAGGGGTTGGTCTGGCGTTCATGGCCGAAAGTTGAGACCGGTCCATGGCCCGGGATAAAGGTCACGTTATCCCCCAGCGGGAACAGCTTGTCACGGATCGAACTGATCAGCTGATCGTGATCACCCTGCGGGAAGTCAGTGCGCCCAATCGAGCCGTTGAACAGCACATCCCCCACCAGCGCCAGCTCTGACCCCTGATGGTAAAAGATCACATGGCCCGGTGTATGGCCAGGGCAATGCAGCACCTGCAGGGTATGCTCACCCACAGTCACGGTATCATCATCACCCAGCCAGCGATCCGGGGTAAAAACCTCCACTTCCGGGAAACCGAACATCTGGCTTTGCTGTGGCAGACCATCAATCCAGAACTGATCACCCGGATGCGGCCCCTCAATCGGAATAGCCGCGCGCTGTGCCAGCTCCGCCGTACCACCGGCGTGATCAATGTGCGCATGGGTGAGCAGAATTTTTTCCAGCTCCAGCCCCTTCTCCTGCACAATCGACAGAATACGGGCGATTTCACCACCCGGGTCCACCACGGCGGCTTTACGGCTCTGTTCACACCACAACAGAGTACAGTTCTGCTCAAACGCTGTTACTGGAATAATCTGATATTTCATGGGCCTCACCCTTCCTGTTCAGGCCCGCCAGTATAAAGGCATCATCCTGCTGGCTGCCAGCGGCAGAATGCCTCAGGTTTGCGGATATACAGACGCTTACCCAGTGCCATGATCTGCGCCAGCAGTTCTGATTCGCGTTGACGAATAGCCTGGCTCAGTACCAGCCGCTCTTCCAGCCAGAACCAGCGTGAGGTTTCGCCCATCCAGCGTTCCAGTTCGTGCAGATCATGCAACTCGCCCAGGCGCTGACCCAGCTGGCGCAGGTGGGACTGATAACCACGATGCTGCCCCGGCACCAGCAGCCGGAGCTGATACTGCATTTCCTTTACCGAACGCCGCCAGCGGTGCAAATCACTGGCCGTTGGCCAGCGCCGGATCGTCTGCCACTGCTTACGACAACGCTGATAACTGTGTTTAAGCCACTGGTCAGGCTTGCCGGAAGCCAGAGGGTGCGCTGCTGCGGATACCCGCAACTGCAAGCGCTGCCGATCATCAACCAATTGCTGCTGACTCGGCCGCGCACAGAGGTGGTGTTGTTCGACCACCGTCAGCAGCCGTTTTAACATTGCTTTTCGGCCAGGGCTGTCCAGCAACGAGATCAACGTCTGGCGGAGTACTTTATGGTCGCGCAACGGTGCCAGATCATGGGACAGCTGGCGCACCGCTGCCAGCGCTTTCCGACAGGCGTCTTCGGGTAATGTCTCTTGCAACAACCGTAACCGGGCCCGCAGCTTTTTCAGCTCCAGCCGAACCTGATGTACAGCCTCATCGTTCAATTCAGGCTGTTCAAAGAACCAGTCCAGCCGCTGCAAAGACGACTCAAACAGATAATTGACTTGCGCCATGCCCGGTTCAGAATCGGGTAATGTCCATCGCATCACTACACCTCAGATGTTGCCAGCCAATGCTCTATCTGACTCGCTTCAGTACTATCGGGTTTCATTGCACCGGGTAAAAGCACACTGGTCGCCGCCAGCCATACTGGCCAGTAACTCGGGGAAAGCCAGTCCATAACCTCCAGCACCGCCGCGCCGTATTTGAAATCGTGAGCCTGACTGGATTTGCGCCGTAACAACCGCAACAGATCATCACGCAGCGCCGTCCCCTCAGTACTATAAGGATAGGCCATCAGCTGTAACTGACTCTGCTGACCCGGCTGACCCAGCTGCTGACCTATCCGCTCCCGGCGCTCAGCCGCACTCAGTGGCTGGGGGTCCGCCACCAGATCACCCAGCACCACACCGGCAGGCTGCCCTGCCCAACGTTGCTCACGCATTCGGGCCAGATAGGCCACCGCCTGCAACAACAACAGGTTCCGGTTCGCCGGGTCAGCACTCTGCCGCCAGAGCCAGGCCATGGCATGACTGACCGTCACACAGTGCAGCATCGGAATGGTTGGCTGCTGAAGCACGCGCTCCGCCGCGGCCAGAAAAATCCCGTCCCACACCGCCTGCACCGGTGCCTGTTGCAGCCAGCCGACCACCGCATCACAACACTCATCCGCTGACGCCCGGCCCAGCAGCTGCACCAGCTCGCCCGCCACCAACGGGTCCGAGCCAGCACGCAGAGCAGATAAAGGAAACAGCGCAGCACGGCGCACATTGGCGGCATAGTCCAGCCGCGTCCAGTGCGCATCCTCGGCCGCCACATTGCCGTCCGCGATCAGCGCATAGGCCAGCGCTCGACAGACCCAGTCCGCCTGACGACCACCGGCCCGCTGCAGCTGACGCCAGCTGTGGCACAGGTAGATCGCCTTATGGCCAATACTGTGAAAATCACGCACTGCGTAGTGTGCCAGCGGCTCAAACAGCTGATGCAGACCGTGCTGACGGCTGACCGCCACCGCCGCCGCATCGACCTTCAGCTCATCACGTTGCTGCAGACCCTGCTCGAACAGCTGCAGCGAATCAGCAGGGCCAGGCACCACGCCATGGAACGTCTTCAGTTGCCAGCCACCGGCCACAAGGTTGCGCTGCTGACTGAATTTAAAATAATCCAGGTTCCACAGAATCGGCACCCAGCCCTGGGGGCCACTATCGCCCTGCGCCAGCTGGCGGGCCGCATCCACCATCATTACCGCATGAAATTTGAAGCCCACCGGGCGGGGCTGAATCTGCCGCATCCCGGCCAGCTGGATCGCCCACAGCAAGGCATCCCGGCCCAGCCCCTGGCGGATCAGCGCCACAATTTTTTCCGTCAGCTGATCCCGTGGCGTCTGTTCAATCAGATGGACCAGCGCCGGAACATCGGTTTGCGCCCGGCTCAATAGCGGATAACCCAGCGAACTGCTGGCCAGCAGTTGCAACAATTGTCGTCGTTTCATCGTTCACCCCCTCTAACCTATAGCTCATCCTGCACTAAGCTATGAAGGCAGGGAGCCGAACCTGGCCGGAGAGCCACAACGGAGGGCAGCACCATGTCCCTTGCACCGCGAGTAGAAAATTTTCTGCGCCAGCAGCAGATCAACTGGCAGAATGTCGAACACCCCTACGCTGAAACCGCCATGGGCTGTGCGATTGCCGCACAGATCCCACCAAAACAGGTCGCTAAAGGTGTACTACTGGCCGACGATGAAGGCTTTTATATGGCGGTGATTCCCGCCAATAAACAGCTGGATCTCAGAGCCGTAAACAGCACCACCCAGCGCCTGCTGGATATCGCCCACGAAAAAGACACCCGACTGATGTTTGATGATTGCCGTAGCGGGGCAATTCCTTCACTGGGTCAGGCCTACCGGTTACCGGTGGTCTGGGATGACAGCCTGGCCCAGCAAGCCGACTGTTATATGGAGTGTGGCGACCACGAACACCTGTTACGGGTGGATAAGCAGTCGTTCATGAAAATGATGGGCGACGCCCGGCACGGGCAGATTGCACACTGATCAGTAATCACAATGCGCAGAGGCCGAACGTCGGCCCCTGAGCATTGCCAGCAAAGCGGGCAAAATAATAGCGGTTGTACTTACTCGCTCTGGGACAGCTGGTTAAGCCGATAGCCCATCTCGAAAACATTCTCAATACCATCGCCCTGACCCAGCTTGCGCCGCAGCCGGTGGACCAGAATCCGCAACGGCTGAAAGCCGTCGATACGGTTATCCCAGACCTCGCTGAAAATCCGCTCAAAGGGTACCACCCGGCCCTGGTTACGTCCCAGCAGGTCAAGAAACTTCTGCTCTTTAGGGGTCAATCGAACCTGCGCATTCCGGGTCGACAGGCTGCCACTGAACAGCTGATAACGCGCCTGTGTGGAAACCCGAAGATAACGTGCCTTATCCAGACCTGTCGTACTACGTGGAACACTCGTACCACTATGCAACTCGCGGCCCTGCTGCACGGCACTGCGCAACGTACTGACCATTTCACTGACCTTGCAGGCCCGGTTCAGATAACCAAAAGGCCAGTTTTCACAGGCAGCCTCGACACAGGCACCGTCATTACATGAAGCCAGCAACACCACCGGAATTTTAAACCGGCGCTGGATCTGATGCGCCGCTTCCGGACCTT
>JAIBDV010000341.1 GCA_024686055.1 Neptuniibacter sp. | reverse complement strand
TGGAGGCGCTGGTGCGCTGGCAACATCCGGAGCTGGGGATGGTCGGGCCGGATCGCTTTATTCCGCTGGCAGAAGAGAACGGTATGATTCACCGCATTGGTCTGCGGGTGACCGAGCTGGCGCTGTGTGCGCTGGCGCAGCTGCGAGAGTCGGGGCTGTTTAGCGGTATTATGGCAATTAATATCTCTACCCTGGAGCTGGAAAGCCCTGAGTTTGCCGATCAGATGCTGGCACTGTGTCAACGTTATGGGCTGGTGGAGTCGATCGAACTGGAAGTGACGGAAACCGGCCTGGGCCGTCATCCCGAGCAGTTCTTTGCTCACCTTCGCAAGTTACGAGCCTGTGGCTTCAAAGTCGCCATTGATGACTTCGGCACCGGCCACTCAACCCTGATCCGCCTGAAGCAATGTCCGTCGGATTACCTGAAAATTGATCAGACCTTTATCAAAGACCTGCCCGCCGACCTGGATGATCTGGTGATTACCCGCACCATTGTGTCGCTGGGCCAGAGCCTGGGCCAGCAGGTGGTTGCCGAAGGCATCGAAACCGCCGAGCAGGCCGCGCTGCTCTGTCACCTGGGCTGTGATATTGGCCAGGGGTTCTTTTTCAGCAAGCCGCTGAGTCTGCCAGATTTGCAACGTTATCTTGCTGAGCATCCAGGCCCCAGATCAGGTCTGGTGCTGGATGAATGGCTGTCATAAGGGCAATCAGCTGGATGGCGGGCACAAAAAAAGCAGGCTAAGCCTGCTTTTTTGTGTCATCGAAGCGATTCGATATCAGTTGCCTGTAAGCTGTTTATATTTAATCATCAGCTTATCCTGGCTTTCTACGTGGTCTGGATCTTTAGGGATACAGTCCACCGGGCATACTTCTACACATTGTGGTGTGTCGTAATGACCCACACACTCGGTGCACTTGGATGCCTCGATCTCATAAATTTCATCACCCGGAGAGATGGCCTCATTCGGACATTCCGGCTCGCATACATCACAGTTGATGCACTCGTCTGTAATCATCAATGCCATGGTTGGCTACCTCACCTCACTGAGTATGACTTAACTTTCCAGCAGCTCTTTCAGAGCCTGATTCACTGCTGGATGAACAAATTTGCTGACGTCGCCACCCAGGGTGGCGATCTCCCGAATCAGTGTCGAGGAGATAAATGACAGTTGTTCCGCAGGGGTTAGAAAGATGCTTTCTGCCTGCGGTGCCATATGACGGTTCATATTGGCCAGCTGGAATTCATACTCGAAGTCGGATACTGCTCGCAGACCTCTTAAAATAACTTTAGCATCATACTGCTCGACGAGACTCGCCAGCAGGCCGGAAAAACCGACAACGCGGACATTCGGCAAATGTGCAAAGGTGGTCTGCGCCAGTGCGACGCGCTGTTCCAGCGGCAACAAAGGACGTTTTTTCGGGCTGGAGGCCACGGCGACGACGATATCATCAAAGATACGGGAAGCGCGCTCTACCAGATCGGTGTGACCATTTGTGATCGGGTCGAAAGTACCTGGGTAAACTACGGTGTTCATATCCGGCTATACCAATGAAATTGCTTAAAATATTAGCAATCGTGCAATCGCGGCATATTAACGGAATTGCCAGGGCCGCACAAATACTATAATGGCACATGTTGATTCCGATCAGTTATAAAAAATTTCACTTATATTTCTTATTGGAATAAAAGGTCTTCAGGGAGTTGCTATGAAAAAACAACTGAAACGCGGCCTGCTGGTCGTGCTGGGCACCGCGTCACTGTCAGGCTGTCAGGCCTTGCAGACGGTTGACCGCGGGCTCTATCAGGCGGCGGAACAGGTCAGCGAACGGGACCGGGTTACCGGTCAGCGCAGCCTTAGCCTGGCGGATCGTAATGCTCAGATTCAGCAGGGCAATGGCTATATCAAGCAGTTGCTGGATGCCGAACAGAAAGCCGGCCGCAAAGTAAACAGTGCGCTGGATGCCGCGCAGTATGAACGACTGGTGCGGGTTTTTGACCGTATTCATCAGGTCAGTCATTTGCGCCAGGAGCGCTGGATCCCACTGCTGATTGAACGTGACTCGTTTAATGCCTTCACCACGGGCGGTACCTACATCGTGGTACACACTGAGCTGATGAAGCAGCTCAGCGATGACAACGAGCTGGCGGCGGTGATCGGCCACGAAGTCGCGCATACCGTGGCCAATCACCTGGGTGAATCTCAGGGCCACCAGATGGCCAGCCGTCTCAGCGGCTCCAAATCCGCGGCCCGTAAAGGCTATCAGGCGGCGTTTACCCATGAAAATGAGCGCGAAGCCGACCGGGTTGGTGTGCTGTACAGTGCACTGGCAGGCTATGACCCCGCTGCTGGCAGCAATATCTGGCAGCGTCAGTATCAGCAGGAAGGCAATGCCCGCACGCTGTTCGCCCATGATCACCCGGTGAATGCGGAGCGGGCGGCAGAAAACCGCCAGAGTGCGGAAAAAGTCCGTACTTACTACACCGCGAATAAGCAGAACCCAAAGTATGCTGAATTGCTGGTCAACAATACGCTATGGCAGCAACGGGGCGAGGGCCCGGCGGCCGGTGAAGGCGGTGGTCTGATGGCGGTGCTGTCTACCGCAGCCGGAGCCTATATGCAGCATGAGCAGACCAAGTCCGAAATGCACCGTCAGCAGCAGCAAAGTGCCTTTGTAAAGGCGGTTGAGCAGCGGATGAAGCTGGTCAGCGCTGAACAGCTGGCGGATGGCAGTCTGGAAACCCGCTGGCAGTTCCAGGCCAACAATCCACCACTGAAAAACCTGGTGATGGGGTTGATGGTGCAGCAGGGTAAGAAAGTTGAAAGAGTTGTGGCGCATATTGAGGGTCGAATTGCACCGGGTCAGCGTTTCCCGGCACACTTTGTATTGCCCGATTCGTTGAAAGGGGCTGATTTTAAAAAGCTGCCTACCCGCTTTTATGTCGATGATGTTGAGCCGTCGCAATGAGTTAAGGGTCGCTGTCACGGTATAAAAGATCAGGCGCGTGGCTACCAGGGAGGATCAGATGGCACGGCGGACCAAGCAAGAAGCGGAACAGACTCGACAGGCATTGCTGGATACGGCCTTACGGCTGTTCAGTGAGCGGGGTATCGGTCAGACCAGCCTGAAGGATGTGGCGGCCGAAACCGGAGTGACCCATGGTGCGCTGTACTGGCACTTTAAAAACCGTGAAGATCTGGTGCAGGCGCTGTATGAACGCTCCCGGTTGCCGCTGGATGAGCTGCAGCTGGAGCAGATGCAGGCGGCCCGCCAGGATGGCATCAAAGCGCTGGGGGACTTTCTGTTGCAATGGTGTGAAATGCTGCTGGATAACAGCCAGCATGGTCAGATCTGGCAGGTGTTTCACCGAGGCAGTACTCAGGCGCCGGAATTGATGGCGCTCAGTGCTGCCATTGAGCAGGAACATGCAGAGTGGCGAGACCGGATCAGCCTGTTTGTGAAAAATGCGCGCAAGCAGAAACAGATTAAACTCAAAGTGAAAGACCCGGCGGAACTGGAGTCCGCCGCGGCCAATCTGATGGTGCTGGTGTTTGGTCTGATCGACAGCCAGCTGACCGCACCCACTCTGGTCACCCCGGCGAGTGCGTTTAAACCGGTGATCCGTACCTATCTCAAGGGTATGCAGTCCTGAGTTGTCAGTTGTGCTGCCCTCTGGCAATGGATGGTGAACCGGCATTACGGGTTCACCATGGGGTCAGCCATCAGGACTTACTTTGATACGCTGACATCATACCAGGGGGTCGGGTTGATTGGGCAGCGGTAGCGGAAGCCGTTTTCACTGATGGTTACGGTTGTTTCGACCGTTTCACCGGGGTCGAGTGGGAACATGTCCAGCCGTTCCTGAGTTTTGGCATCCTGTAGCAGGAACCCCACTACTTTTTTCGCTTTGTTGGTCACCACAAATTTGTATTCACCAGGTTTCAGGCCT
>JAIBDV010000420.1 GCA_024686055.1 Neptuniibacter sp. | reverse complement strand
AGTATTCATGACCCCCTTTACAGGCCGGAATTTCCTGATATTATACGCGCCATCTGAACGACAGCAGGCTGTTGTCAGATAAAGTATCTATCTGATTCTGTTCAGAAAACGATAGTGATGTGCCGGTATAGCTCAGCTGGTAGAGCAACTGACTTGTAATCAGTAGGTCCCGAGTTCGACTCTTGGTGCCGGCACCATTTCTCTTCTTCATGTATTACTCCCCTATATATTTTATACCCGATTACTCTCTTGTACGTCTGTACGTCTGTACTGGTGTCGATTGCTGGCTTACGGCATAGTGCCGGGCATCGACAATGTTTATGCAGAGGGATTGTTATGACGCCGGTTATCGAGTTACTGAAAGCCCACCGTTCCATTCGCAAGTTTACTGACCAGACTGTTGATCAGTCTGTGGTTGAAGAGCTGGTGATCGCCGGTCAGGCGGCCGCTACGTCCAGTTTTATTCAGGCCTGTACCGTCCTTCAGGTAAATGATCCCGCTAAACGTGAAAAACTGGCGCAATGGGCCGGACCGCAGCCGTATGTGGAACAGGCACCGCAGTTTCTGGTGTTCTGTGCCGATATGAAGCGTCATCAGCTGGTGTGCGAGATGCATGACGCGCCGATGGCGAGTGGTTTTACCGAGCAGTTTCTGACCGCCTCACTGGACTGTGGTCTGTTTGCGCAGAACCTGGTGGTTGCTGCTGAGTCGCTGGGGCTGGGTGTGGTGTACATTGGTGGCCTGCGCAATAAAATCGCAGAGGTTGCTGATTTGCTGGACCTGCCCGAGCTGGTGTACCCGGTGTTTGGCCTGTGCCTGGGGTACCCCGATCAGAACCCGGAAACAAAGCCTCGGTTACCACTGTCAGTGGTCCTCAAGCAGGACAGCTATGATGACAGCCAGGATGCTGCGACGATCGCCGAATATGATGAAACCGTGCGTGATTATTACGCCAGCCGTACCGGTGGCACTAAAGATATGAGCTGGAGTGAGCAGATCTCTGGCATGCTCAGTAAGGAAGCTCGCCCACATATGCTGCCATTCCTGCAGCAACGGGGCTTTCTGAATAAATAAGCGTTATTAGTCATTGTAGTCGGGGCGGCGTGATCGCTGTCCCTGTTTGAAGTTATCCACCGTGCGTCAGGGAGTGAGGCCGGGTGAGAGTGTTCTGGTTGTTCACAGTCCATGTGGTATCCCGTTGTTGTGGTATTGGGATGGCTGTTGATGGTTCTGCCCGCGCAGGCTGCACCACCTTCATCATTTAGCAAAGCCAAAAAGGTGGCGGCCGGTATCTACCGTGATCGCCCAACAAGTTTCTATTGTGGTTGTACCTACCGGTTAAAAGGTAAAAAACTGATTCCGGATCTGGCCAGTTGTAATTATAGCCCCCGGAAGAATCGTAAACGTGCCAGTCGTATCGAGTGGGAGCATGTCGTACCCGCCTGGCAGCTGGGGCACCAGTTGCAATGCTGGCAGGATGGCGGTCGTAAAAAGTGTCGTAAAAACAAACGCTTCAAAGTAATGGAATCGGACCTTCATAACCTGGTTCCGGCCATTGGCGAAGTAAACGGTGATCGATCAAATTACCGCTTTTCGATGCTGGCGGGCGAACCTCGTCGTTATGGCCAGTGTGATTTTGAGGTGGATTTTAAAGGCCGTAAAGTGGAGCCAGCGCCTGCTGTGCGTGGTGATATTGCGCGGATTTATTTCTATATGCAGGATCGCTATGGCTTTCGGTTGAGTAAACAGCAGCGGCGGTTATTAACGGCCTGGCATAAAGCGGACCCAGTGGATAAGTGGGAGCGTGAGCGTAATCGGCGGATTCGCAAGGTGCAGGGGAGTGGTAACCCCTGGGTTGAGAAGTAGCTAGAACAGGGGCTGCGAAGGCGGCCCCTGTGGATATTTATTGCAGGTAGCCTTTGCTGAAGGCTTTGAACTGCGGTGCATCGGCACGTTTAAGCCACTCGAAAGCGACCATTTCACGGCTGACGATACGGATGCCTTCTT
>JAIBDV010000186.1 GCA_024686055.1 Neptuniibacter sp. | reverse complement strand
TACTTTGCCAACAAAGGGCAGCACCCCGACTGGCTGACACAGAGCATGCAACCCAGCCCACCATTCGCCTCATTCCTGGCTACCCCTGCCTACTGGCCAGACGGCAAAAGCTTTGGCACCCTGTGCCTGCTGGACTTTGCCTCCACCCACTACAGCAATACCCTGCTGGCACTGGTCGAGCAGCAGAAAGAAAGCATCGAAACTGACCTGCTACTGGTGCAACAGTACGATCAGATCCGCCAGCTGGCTGCCTGCGATGACCAGACCGGGCTGACCAACCTGCCCGGGTTTCTCGCCATGGCCACACAGCGGGTCAACCTGGCCCGGCATAACCGGGAAGCACTGGGGCTGGTCTATCTGCAGCTCAACGGCCTGAACCGGTTACGTGAACAACAGGGCACAGCGCTGGCCGCAACTGTATTGAAAGGGGTTGCCCACACCTTGCAGTTACATATTCGCGACAATGATCTGGCCGCCCGGGTAGACGACAACGCATTTGCCATCCTCACCCGGCTGAAAAGCCCGGCAGCGCTGAAACAGATAGGTCAGCGGATCACATGCAGCCTGCCAGACATTATTGCCGCCAGTGACACAGAACAGCGCTGCTGGCTGAGCTACAGCACTCAGCTGATCAATAACTTCAACCAGCCCTTCGAGTTCTGGCTCGACCAGGCCCATAACACCGCCGCCCAGTGTTCGGAACCGCCCTCGCTGATCGCCCCCTGAACCAGCATTCACAGACAAAAAAACCGGGCCCAAAGGCCCGGTCAAGTCATCTCATATCTAGCGTTAGCGTTATAGCACGCTCAGGACTCTGGCAGCTTAAAGGTCCAGACACTGCCGCCCTGGTTCAGGTGCTTAATACGTTTAGCCACTTCACCACCCCACAGCGGTACTGCACCACCCCAGCCGGACACAACCGAGATGTACTGCTCACCATCCATCTCCCAGGTGATGGGTGAACCGACAATGCCGGAGCCGGTGTTGAACTTGTATTTCATCTCACCCGATTTGGCATCAAACGCCATCAGGTAGCCTTCCGGGTTGCCCATAAAGACCAGGTTACCGGCGGTCGACAGTACCCCACCCCACAGTGGTGCGTAGTTTTTGTAGCGCCATTTCTCTTCACCGGTTTTCGGATCAATCGCACGCAGCACGCCGATGTAATCTTCATTCAGTGATTTGATCGTGAAGCCAGCACCCAGGTAAGCCGCACCTTTTTTGTAGGATACCGGCTCGTTCCAGATATCCATCGCCCACTCATTGGACGGTACGTAGAACAGGCCGCTATCTTTACTATAAGAGACTGGCATCCAGTTTTTACCGCCCAGGAAGGACGGTACGGCACGAATCGATTTGCCTTTTTTGCCATCGGCAGACGCGGCCGGGTTGCCCGGACGGTGCGCTTCGCTGTAAATCGGCCGGCCGTTTTTATCCAGCCCTTTGGCCCAGGTGATTTCATCGACAAACGGGAAACCACGGATAAATTCACCGTTTTCACGGTTCAGCACGTAGAAGAAACCATTACGGTCAGCGGTACCTGCCGCCTTGATGGTTTTACCGTTGGCTTTGTAATCAAAGGAGACGACTTCGTTTACGCCATCGTAATCCCAGCCATCATTGGGCGTGGTCTGGAAGTGCCAGACGATCTTGCCGGTATCCGGGCTGATTGCCAGACGGGAGGAGGAGAACAGGTTATCCCCCGGGCGCAGGTGGGAGTTCCAGGGCGCCGGGTTACCGGTGCCGAAGAACAGCAGATTGACGTCTGGATCATAGGTACCGCCCAGCCAGGGCGCTGCACCCCCGGTTTTCCACAGATCACCCGGCCATGTTTTACCTGGCGCACCACCGGAAATACCGTTTTCGGTTTTCTTGCCGTCTTTCCAGATGTAGCCCATGTGGCCTTCAACCGTTGGCCGGCTCCAGACCAGCTTGCCGGTTTTGGCATCGTAGGCTTCAACTTTGCCCACCACCCCGAACTCACCACCGGAGACACCGGTGATCACTTTACCGTTGACCAGTAACGGTGCAGCGGTCAGTGAGTAACCCGCTTTATAGTCAGCGACTTTCTTCTTCCAGACCACCTTACCGGTTTTGGCATTGAGGGCGATCAGCTTGGCATCCAGGCTACCGAAGATCACCAGATCACCAAACAGCGCGACACCACGGTTGATAACATCACAACACGGCATGATGCCATCCGGCAGGCGGGCATCGTACTGCCACAGCTCGTCACCGGTTTTAACATCGATGGCAAAAACACGGGAATAAGAACCCGTGACGTACATAACGCCATCTTTCACCATCGGCTGGGACTCTTGTCCGCGCTGTTTTTCACCGCCGAAGGAGAAGGACCAGACCGGGCGCAGATCTTTTACCGTATCCGTATTCACCCGTTTCAGCGGACTGAAGCGCTGACCTTTCGGGCCCAGACCATTGGACACCACATCATCGGTAGTCATCTGGTCGTTCAGAATATCTTTATCAGTCACCCCTGCCCAGGACATTCCTGCCACAGACATACCAGCGACCAACGCGGTGATGGCGAAGCCCGTACCACGGCCAAATTTACTCATCACTGTCTCCTCGACGAATTTTTATTGTTATCGGGCGAACGCCCAACCTGTACCTCATTCTTGTCAATAAACGCGGCGGGCAACATTGATCAGCGGGGGCAATTTTTTCCTCCCTTGGTAGTACGACCCCTACAACCCTGCCGTAGCCAAAACCGATATCCTTTAGTGCAGACGAAAAAAAGCCCCGCACCAGGGCGGGGCAACGAGCATGTTACCAGGGACCTGTCAGCCCCAGCACGTTAAAACGCGGCGTCCTCGTAACGTGGATATAAGTGCACCACAGAACGGGCAAATTCAGCGCGGCTCAGGCGGACTTCAGCAAACCGGTCGGGCAATGGCGTGGCCATCAGCTCGGTCATACTCAGGCCCTGCTCAGCGGCGTTACGAAAAGTAGTATCGAGCCAGCTCAGGTAGTCCCGCATCTGCGCCGTGGCGGCACGGTCCTGCACAATCGGGCCATGGCCAGGCACCAGCTGACGGTAAGGTATCTCGTCAATCCGGGCCATGTCCTGCTGCCAGATATCCAGCCCGGGGGTATGCGGGGTGGTCAGGGCACGCTGGTAAAACACCATATCGGAGGCAAACAGTACCCCGGTGGTTTCGTCCAGCATCAGCAGATCTGCACCGCTGTGGCCGGTCATCGGATAAAACCGGAACCGATGGTTGCCCAGGGCCAGGCTGTCTATTTCCAACGGTTTGTGGGGCAGCTGGACATCAGTATCGCGCATCCAGTCCCCAACCAGCCGGTACATATTGTCGGCAAAGGCTCCCCCCTGCTGGGCGATCTTCTGGCCAGTACCGGGCAACGCCCAGATGGTACTATCAGCAAAGGCCTGATTACCGAGGAAGTGATCCGGGTGATGGTGGCTGTTCAGCACATGTACAATCGGCTGATCAGTAATCTTCGCAATCGCCGCCCGTAATGCCTTGCCGTACCGGTGAGAAGGCCCGGTATCAAACACCACCACGCCCTGCTCCGTTACCACAAAGCCGGTATTAACAATATTGCCGCCATTTTTGCGGCTGAAATCCTGCATCTTTCCCTGTAACACCCAGGTGTCAGGGGCGATCTGCTGCGGTGCCAGCTGGTAGTCAAACGTCTGCGCTGCAGCACAAAAGCTGACCAGCGAGAGCGTCAGACCGGCCATCAGCGGTACCCATGCTCGTGATTTATTGCTCAACATCACCGCCTCCTTACAGGGTCTGCTCGAATTCATTGCCGCTGTTGTCGCGCAGCCATAACTGGTGCTGCCCCACGTTACCTTTAAGGTCAAAGGTGAACACCGGATTCTCACTGACCGGCGGATACAGCTGCATCTTCACCACGGCTTTACCCGCACTGTCGCGCAGCTCAAGCTGCTCAAGGAAAAACTCCGGAATATTGTTTACCAGCCCGGTATCCATCGGATGAACCACTTTGAAGCGATAGCGGCTGCTCTGCGCACTGCCGAACCGACGGCTGGCGATCTCGCCCAGATGGCTCTCCCAATAAGGGTCAGCATTGCCAGTACTTGGCGCAGTACAGCCGCCCCCGGCCGCTTCCAGCTGAACACCTCCGACATGCCAGACGCCATCACGGGTCAGCACTGCGGCCCGTACCGGCGTGGCCTGCTGCACTTTAATGCGTAGTGACACCCGTGGTTTGACCTTGTCACCGGGAAACCAGGTAAAGATATGCTGGATCGGATTGAGGTCCGCCCAGGCGATCACTTTGTCTATTTCACCATCAAGCGCACTGGCATCCACGGTGATCGGCACCTGGGTCGGGTCTTCGGCAAACGGCGGTGCGCTTACTTTCACCCGCGCATCAAACTGCCAGGGCATCTGACCCAGAAAGATCTGCCGGGTGTAGTCCCACATCGGCGATTGTAGCGGGTCAGCCTGCTCAGCTGCCCCGGCAACGCTGCTGCACAACAGCGATGATGCCAGCACCATGGCACTGAGCAACGAGCCAGTGATCCGTTTAGCCATATCCCTCTCCTGATTATCAGTATCTGATACGTCGGGCCAGGCGCTTTATTCCACCACCTGGTACAGCCCCGGTTTTTCGTAGGTCAAACCATAGTTCTGATAAATCTTTTCCATCTCACCGCTGCGAACCATCTTGTCCACGACTTCTTCCACCGCGTAACCGAGCTGGCGATAGCTCTGCTTGACCGCCATGCCCAGATCCCATTTCTGTTTACCCATCATCGGGAAACCGTTTTCGCCGATTTTGTAGCGGCTGTCGCTGTTCTGGTGCAACTGCCAGTCCACCTCGGCACGCATGCCCATCACCGCATCAACATTGCCCTGTTTCATCGCTGAAAACGCAGCAGGCATTGAGGGAAAGTGATGGGTGTTTTTCCGCAGCCGACCGGCAAACGCAGAGGTCAGGTAAAACGCTGGCAGACTGTCAACTTCGGTGCCAATGGGGTGATACTGAAACACCGCCACGGTACTGACTTCGTCGATTTTCTGGCTGTCGTAGGCGATACGCCAGCTTTCACGCTGATAGGGGCCAAACAGCACCACCTGCTCGTTGGTCAGCTCACCGGTCGACTCGCGCATATAGGCGTAGTCGCGGTCGTAGGGCACCCGCATCATCACATCGGCGAGGGTTTTCCGGGCCAGCGGGGTATCCGGGTCTTTATCCAGGTAATGGCCTTTCCAGACATGATTACGCAGATCATCACCCAGGTTTTCATCCGGGATAATCCAGTGCACCTGGAGCTTGACACCCAGTGCCGTAGCGATCCGTTTGCCAACCTCAATATCCACCCCGGCAGGCAGGTTGTCCTGCTCAAAAGAATACGGCGGGAAGTCACGGTAGGTGCCGATGCGGATATAACCGGAGTCGATCACTTCATCGTAGTAACGAGCGTCCACCTGCCCGGCCGCAGCCAGGCAAAGTGTCGCCAGCGCGAGGTGGCGCTTACATCTCTTCACGACGGGACTCAACATAACTGCGAATCGCCCAGAGCGCTTCCTGGCTCAGGTAATCCGCCATCTTCGGCATGTACACCGCACCATCACGTACCGCACCGTTACGCACCCGGTACTGGAACCATTCATCACCATCAAAATCCGATTCCAGTTCACGTAAGTCCGGTGCAATACCACCGGAAATCGCTTCCAGTCCATGGCAGCGGGCGCAGTTCTGCGTGTAGGCAGAAGCGCCAATTTCTACCGCCTTTGCATATTCCGGTGACGGTTTGCGATACGGGTTCTCATCCACCCATTCTTCACCCAGGGCAGTCAGTCCTTCGGTTGCCACTGCTTGCGGCGTTACATCACCATGTGCCCAGGCCTGACCGGCCAGCACTACACCCAGTAACGTCGCGGCCGACAGGCCTGCAAGATTCTTTTTATTTACCATCAGGAAGCACCCGTTATTGTTATTCAAATCTGTTTAGCGGTATTGCCTGCTGCACGCCTGCTTACCGGGTAACAGCACATACCGGGCAGGCTCTGCAGCACATGTAATGATGATAGGCAGAGCCCGCAGTGGCCGAAATCGTACTTTGGCGGCCAAAAGTTAGTTCGTTGGTAGTAGGTTTGGTGGCGGCTAAGCCGTTGTTGTTTCGGCTACCGCTGTAGCAGACAGCACCTGTGGGACCGGTGTCCCCACCGGGAAGCTCTGCTTTTTTGCTCCCAGGTTCCAAGTGGGAATGCCTAGCCTGCAAGCTCTGATGCTACCCAACCCAATGGGGACAACGGGTTATCTGTACCGGGCTATCGCGGAACATGCATACCGGGTTCAGGTTGTGGTCTTGCCTGCTGGCGCGCCAGGGGGCTAGCCCCCTCGCAACCCCCATCGC
>JAIBDV010000178.1 GCA_024686055.1 Neptuniibacter sp. | reverse complement strand
CCCGAAAAGTGTATTTATCTGGAGTGGGCCGACGATGCCAGCGATGACTATACCGTCAGCCTGAAACTGGACGTCGTCTCCAAACGTGGCATTATTGCCCTGCTGGCCACCACCGTTGCCGCGGTTGGCGCCAATATTCTCAAGATCGACATTGATGACCGCGAGGGCCAGCTGGCCGTGGTTGATCTGGATATGACTGTCGAAAACCGTATTCACCTGGCGCGTGTCATCAAGAAATTACGCGTACTCAAAGCAGTCAACAAAGTCAGCCGCAGCTGACATGACCGCAGAAAGCACACAGGGACATAACCGGCCTGGCTCAAGCCGTGGAATATAACTGCAAGATTTGTTTCAGATTAAGGTTGTGCCCCCACAAGGTAGCTAAGCTTCACAGCTGTCAGTATGCTCGTCATTGAAGGTGGGCTTAGCAAAATTTCGAAGTAGGAGAGATAACAGTGTCGGTTGGCGTTCGTACTCCTGGAAATCGTGTACCGCAACCAGACCAGATACGCATGGTGTTGCTGCACGACCAGAAAGGTAAAGTTCTGGCATTACTGCCCGAATCCTGTCTGCTAAATCTGATCTCGGTCTGGAAACAGACGGGCCGTCATCTGCAACCCGTGCGCAGTGAAGATGCTCAACGCTTCTTCAGCCAGGCCAGCCTGACCACTGAAAGTGGCCGTAAAAAACTGCTTTCCCTGCCCCTGCTGATTGAGCCCGGCTGTACCCAGCCCGACGTACTGCAACTGAACGAGCCACATAGCGAACTCAGTTTTGAGGCCCCTCAGGCCTGGCTGAGTAAAGCGACCCCTTGCAAGCTGGCCTTATCCAACGCAGAAATTGCAGCACGCCAGCCCAACGGCGATGATGAAGCCGTGATATCCATGGCCGTTGAGAAATTTACCGCCTTGCGCGTACGCCAGCGACTGGAAGATACCCTTGACCTCCCCGCGCTCAGCCCGACCCTGCAGAAAATCGTCGCCCTGCGCTCGGACCCTGATGCCAGCGTAAATGAGCTGACCCCCGTGGTGCGGGTAGACCCCAGCCTGTCCGCTCAGGTGATGAGCCTGGCAGCCTCACCCTACTACGCAGCGCCAGGGAAAATTGTCTCGGTAGAAGATGCCGTTATCCGGGTGCTAGGCTTTGACCTGGTGATTAATATGGCGCTGGCCACCGCCATGGGACGGATTCTGGAGATTCCTCAGGACGGCCCTCGCGGTGCGACACCGTACTGGCTACAGGCCGTTTATAACGCGACTCTGGCAGAAAAACTGGCCCAGCAAATGCCGGAAGCCAATCGGCCGAAACAGGGATTAGTCTACCTGACCGGCTTATTGCACAATTTTGGCTACCTGGTACTGGCGCACCTGTTCCCACCCCACTTCTCTTTGCTGGCGCGCTATATCGAAGCCAACCCACACTTTAGTCTGGAAGCGATTGAGCAGCAGGTACTGAACGTAACCCGGGAACAGATTGGTGCATGGCTGCTGAGCAGCTGGTCGCTGCCAGAAGAAGTATCACTGGCAATCCGGCATCAGAACAACCCGGATTATGATGGCCCAGCCAGCATTTACGCCAAGTTGCAGTTTATGACCAACCGCCTGTTGCGTGAGCAGGGCCTTAGCGATGGACCACTGGAGACAATCCCCGGCGAACTTTATATGCAACTGGGTCTGAAACCGGTGAATATCAAAGCCGCCCTGCAGCAGCTGCAGGACAACAGTGATGAGCTCAATGAGCTGACACGGTTACTGGAACACTAAACCGCATCAGCACACTGAATGAGGCAGAATTCACGCCTCGTTCAGTGCCTCTTCCAGTATTTCCAGTGCCTCAAGCTGCTCCATCCAGTCCGCTTCAATCTCATTTATCTGCTTACTGAATGCAGCCTGTTCTGCCAGCGCCTGCTTGAGCCGGTCCTTATTACTGTCTTCATAAATCGACGCATCAGCCAGCGTAGCTTCCACTGTAGACAACCCGTCCTGGGCTTTTTCCAGTGCGGCTTCCAGTTTATCCACTGCTTTTTTCAAGGGTCGTAACTGCGCCCGCTTTTCAGCCGCAATCCGTTTCTGCTCTTTACGTTCCGCCGCATTCAACGAACGGCTTTCTCGCTCGGTTTCAGGCTGACGGGCCGCCCGTTCATTACGGCGCTGCTCTAACAGCCAGTTCTGATAATCATTCAGGTCACCGCTGAATGGCGCAACCGCCCCATCAGCGACCAGCCAGAATTCATCCACCGTGTTACGCAGCAGATTTCGATCATGGGACACCAGAATCAGCGCGCCCTCAAAACTCTGCAATGCCACCGTCAGGGCATGGCGAACTTCCAGATCCAGATGGTTTGTGGGCTCATCGAGCAGTAACAGGTTTGGCTTTTTCCAGGCGATCAGTGCCAGTGCCACACGGGCTTTTTCACCGCCGGAGAAACGCTTGACCGGCTCCAGTGCATCATCACCAAAGAAATCAAAGGATCCCAGGTAATTACGAATTTCCTGATCCGAAGACTGTGGCGAGATCCGCTGAATATGCAGAAATGGCGACGCCTCAAGGTCCAGCGCCTCCAGCTGCTGCTGAGCAAAGTAACCGATACGCAGGTGTTCGCCTTCGCCTCGCTCACCCGAGAGTAAAGATTGATCACCCACCAGCGATTTGATCAGAGTCGATTTACCGGCACCGTTGGGCCCCAACAGACCAATACGAGCACCCGGCTCCAGGTTCATCGACAACTGCTTGAGGATTGTCTTGCCGTCATAGCCACAATCGGCATCGCGCAGCTTCAGCAACGGATTGGAGACTTTGTCGGAGGCGGTAAACTGGAAGGTAAACGGGCTTTCAATATGGGCAGCAGAGATCACTTCCATACGTTCCAGCTCTTTCAGGCGGCTCTGCGCCTGTTTAGCCTTGGTCGCTTTAGCGCGGAAACGGCGGACAAAGCTGTCGATCTCGGCGATACGTTCCTGCTGTTTCTCATATTGTGCCTGCTGTTGAGACAGGCGTTCGGCACGCAGCCGCTCAAAGGCGCTGTAGTTACCTTTATAGATATCCAGTTTCTGCTGGTACAGGTGCACCACATGCTCGACAACGTTGTCGATAAAGTCACGGTCATGGGAAATCAGCAACAAAGTGCCTGGGTACTGGCGCAACCACTGCTCCAGCCAGATAGTCGCATCAAGATCAAGATGGTTGGTTGGCTCATCCAGCAACAGCAGATCGGACGGGCACATCAGCGCCTGGGCCAGATTCAGCCGGATCCGCCAGCCACCGGAGAAGGTCTGCACCAGGCGGTCGCCATCGGCTTCGGAAAAGCCCAGCCCGGCCAGTAGCTGCCGAGCGCGAGACTCGGCACTATAGCCTTGCAGGTCATCCAGCTGACTGTGCAGCTCGGCGCTGCGATGATGATCGCCTGCCGCATCGGCCACCTCCAGCGCCTGTTGCGCCCGACGTAGTTCGCGGTCACCATCAAGCACATAATCCACCGCACGGCGCTCGGTAGCCGTCACCTCCTGTGCCATATGGGAGATGCGCATCTGACCGGGTAGCTGGAAGTTACCTCCATCGGCATGGAGCTGGCCCAGAATCATGCTGAACAGGGTCGATTTACCGGCACCATTGGCACCAATCACCCCAACTTTCCATCCGTTGTGGATGGTCAGGTCCGCCTGCTCTAGAATCGGCTGTGGACCTCTATGTAAACTGACTTGCTGTAACTGAATCATGGCGAAGAATACTACCACAGCACTGGAACTGGATAATCCATTCTGGCGCTTTGCACTACAGATATGGCCGCAACCGGGCATCGAGCCCTGCTGCCTGGCCTTGCAGGCTCAAGGCCTGAGTATCAACCGGCTGCTGTTCTGCCTCTGGCTTGGCGAGACCGGACGCCAGCTGCCGCACGATTACCACACCGCCGACCTGTGGCAGCAGCAAATCAGTCACCCCTTGCGGGCCTTGCGCTTTCAGGCTCGCGCGCTGAAACAGGCTGAGCCTGAACTGGACAGCGCCTATCAGGCACTGCGCAAAGCAGAACTGGCCTGTGAACAGGTTGAAATTGCCCAGCTGTATCGCTGCAGCCTGACGGCCACAACGGCCAGTGCCGGGCCAACACTATCTACACACAATATTCAGCACTGGCTGGCGCAACAGCAACGGGCCGAATTGTGGCAGGATGTTAACCTCCAGCAACTGCTACGGTTAACCGCACAGTCACCTGCTCCGGAGCATAGTCAGCTGGGCACCGATAATTAATCTGTTGGTAATGATTAAGGTGACATCTGCGCTGGCGACAGACTGAACTTTACTATTTAATCATTCACTAACGGTTACGGACCACAGAATAAGGATTAACAGAATGAAACGTACCTGGTTAGCAGCCGCACTGGCGACCACTATGACAATCGCCTCTCCTGTGTTTTCGGCGGACCTTGAAACAGATCAGCAGAAACTGAGCTACAGCCTGGGCCTTATTCTGGGTCAGCAACTGAAATCTCAGGTTGAACAACTGGATTACGATGCCTTCCAGGACGCCCTGAAAAGCGTGTACAGCGAGGCAGCGCCCAAGCTGACTGAGGAAGAAGTCGCCAAAGTCATGCAGGACTTCCAGGCTCGCAAGATGGAAGAGCAGCAAAAAATTGTTGCTGAGATGGCGACTGCCAACCTGAAAAAAGGCGAGACCTAC
Organism: Neptuniibacter sp.; assembly: GCA_024686055.1. Classification (GTDB taxonomy): domain Bacteria; phylum Pseudomonadota; class Gammaproteobacteria; order Pseudomonadales; family Balneatricaceae; genus Marinobacterium_C. The sequence goes on along the minus strand of JAIBDV010000178.1, from coordinate 1,810 downwards.
CAGAGCGAAAACGCCAAGAAAGATGGCGTAAAGAAAACCGACAGCGGTCTGCAGTATGAAATACTGACCGCCGGTGAAGGCAAAAAGCCAACCGCTAAAGATACTGTCAAGGTGCACTACCAGGGCACCCTGGTTGATGGCACCAAGTTCGACAGCTCCTACGACCGTGGCGAGCCTGTTTCTTTCCCGCTGAACGGCGTGATTCCAGGCTGGACAGAGGGCCTGCAGCTGATGAACGAAGGCAGCAAAGCGCGCTTTGTAATCCCGGCCGACCTGGCATATGGCCCGGGTGGTATGGGCAATGCCATTGGTCCGAATGAGACACTGGTGTTTGAAGTCGAGCTGCTGAAGGTTAACCCGGAAGAGAAATAACGGCTTGCGAATAACCATGCAGTAAATTAAAAAGACCGCCAGCAGGCGGTCTTTTTAATGACAGATTTCTGTGCGACTGCATTATCAACGTAATTCGTTCAGCAAACCATTGGAACCCACCGCAAAGAACACCCCTTCCTTACCGAAAGCGACATCGTAGACACCGGTATGGGTCGGCCCATACGCCTCACGTTTATGAACCTGCCAGCTGCGTATCAGGCTGCCTTTACGGGCATCCCATAGCTGCACCATACCGGAGGTAGAGCCGGTCAGCAGGTAACGGCTATCCGTCGAAAAACGTGCACTGAGATAACTGATCCGCTGGGCAAAGAATTCTTTATCACTGGTCAGCGTCGCCAGCTCTTTACCCGTTGCCGTCTCCCAGATCACCGCCCGATTCAGCGTAGCCGAACTGAACGCCAGTCGCCCGTCCGCCGACAGTGCGACTGTATCCACGGTATTCTCGAAGGTCAGCGTCTGTTGCAGCTCGCCGGTCAGCAAATTCCAGAGTTTTGCCTTGTACGCATCCGACCCAGTCAGCCCGAACTGGCCGGTTTTATCCAGCGCTACCGCACGTACTCGCGCCTCATGGCGTAAGGTCTGACGGGCCCCACCATTTTTCAGATCGTAATACACCGCATTGTGGTCAGCCTGACCCACCAGCGCAAAATCACCATTGTGGGCCAGCGCTATATCGAGGATTTCTGCCTGCGAGCTAAGAAACTCCAGCGGCTTACCGCTGCCGGTTTCCCAGAGCACCAGCGCCTGCTGTTCCGCTGTCACCGCATATTTTTCATCCGGCGAAAAGGCCGTGGCCGAGATTATCGAATAGGCACCGGACTTATGATTCCAGTTAAATAGCCGTGCATTCTGACCGACATCCCAGAGGCTGCCGCCGTGCAGGGATGAGCCAAGACTGACATAACTGGCCGTGGGCGAAATCGCCGCACTATAGGCTCCCTGGCGGGCATACTCATTCCAGCCGACGGGCGCATCACCTGACTGACAACCCGCCAGCACCAACACCGAGGCCAGCATCATTACCGGCTTATATCGCAACATCATGGTGGGGTTAATCTCCTGATGCCAGCGCCTGGTCGCGGTGCGCGGTATGCAACACTTCAATCAACTGATCTTCCAGGGCAAAGCGCTCTTCCAGCGCCACACCCAGGTCTGACAGAGAATTGGAAAACTCACGGACATCCTGCACCGTCGGGTGAGTCAGTTTTGAATAACGGTCATTAAAGTCCAGCGCGATATCCGTGCTGTCCTGAATCTGAGGAAACAGGGCCTGGGCACGCTCGACACTGCCATCATCAAACTGGCTACCTTCGCGCAGCAGCTGCTCATAAACTTCGAAGTGCCCGGACGACAGGTAATCCACCAGTAACTGGCAGAAACGCTCAATCGCACTATCCAGACCATCCGTCACATCCTG
>JAIBDV010000356.1 GCA_024686055.1 Neptuniibacter sp. | reverse complement strand
GTGGCCCCGCCATTGCCCCTGTCGACTGAGTCACCCATTCATCGGCCAGCGCCAGCTCCCCCATCGCCTGCCGGCAGCGGACCAGGTAGCCTTCACCCAGCTCGGTCAGTCGCAGTTTGCGGGTGGTGCGGTGCAGCAGCTGCACCCCCAGTGATTGCTCCAGCGCAGACACCTGCTGGCTAAGCGCCGCCTTGGATAGCCCGGTGGTCTCAGCGGCCGCCGTAAAACTGCCATGCTCGGCCACCGCCAGAAAAGAGCGGATACCATTCCAGTTTTGATTGTTCATAATGACTTAACAGTTATTTAAGATTAGTCGTATTTATCAATATAAAGCCCTGCGCCAGAATAGCCACATCAATTAGCAACCCAGCTCAATCTGTTTGGAGATAGATAAATGACCAAGCCTCTGGTTGTCATCACCGGTGCAAGTTCTGGTATTGGCGAAGCGATTGCCCGCCGAATGAGTGAAGCCGGTTATGCCCTGCTGCTGATCGCCCGCCGGGTCGAACGCCTGCAGGCCCTGAACCTGCCCGATAGCATCTGCGCCCGCGTCGATATCACCGATAAGGCAGCGTTTGAAGCGGCGATTGTTATCGCTGAAGCGCAATATGGCCCGGTTGAGTTTCTGATTAATAATGCGGGCGTAATGCTGCTGGGCCAGCTGGACACTCAGGACCCGGCGGAGTTGCGTACAATGTTCGATGTGAATGTACTCGGCCTGCTCAATGGTATGCAGGCCGTACTGACACCGATGAAAACCCGCAGCAGCGGCACCATCGTCAACATCAGCTCCGTTGCCGGGCGAAAAACCTTCCCGAGCCACGCCGCGTACTGTGGCACCAAGTTTGCTGTGCATGCCATTTCAGAGAATGTGCGTGAAGAAGTCGCCAACAGCAATGTACGGGTAATCACCATTGCCCCGGGTGCGGTAGAAACGGAGCTGCTGTCACACACCACGTCAGAAGAGATCAAAGAAGGTTATGGTGCCTGGAAGGATGAAATGGGCGGTGTACTGGCCGCCGATGATATCGCCCGTGCCGTCACATTTGCCTGCCAGCAGCCACAAGGGGTCTGTATCCGTGAACTGGTGATTGCACCGACACGCCAGCAGCCTTAAGCCTTGTCTGGGCGTGCGGGTCGCTGGTCCGCATCGCCCCTCGCCGACACTTTCCTAACCGCTCTCCCGCCCCCACAGATGGCGCAGTTTATTAATCACTTTGCTGATCTGATCGGTTTCAGTGCAGCTGCCGTGTCTGCTGTACAGCCGATGTAACGCCATATCCAGATCGACACACAGGTCACGCTTTTCAGTATCGGCTATCGCGCTTTTTGCCCAGCTGACCGCCGCCAGCCGCTCACCACGGGTCACTTTATTCACCCGATGCATACGGTTAGCCGGATACAGCAGCAATGAACCGGCCGGTAATTTAAACGACTGCTCCCCCACCTCCGTCTCCACCACCAGCTCGCCGCCCTCATAGCTGGCCGGGTCTGACAGAAACAGAGTCAGAGACAAATCCGTGCGCATGCCACCGATCGACGCCACATCGATATGGTTACCATACTCCATACCGACCGAGAACCGGTTGATCAGCACCGGATAGGTGTCTAACGGCATGGCAAAGCCACGAAAATGACTATGCCCCACAATCTTCTGGGTCACGCTACTAATCAGAGCCTGATGCTGCTTCGGGTCCAGCTGTTCATTGTGTTTGACCTGCCTCGCACTCCCCCGCGCTGAGGCTGCACCGTCGTTAAAACGACCGACCCTTAACTCACCTGCAACATCTGCCAGCTCAGGTGCTGTTAGCACCCCATGTATCACTCTGAACATCCCAATCCCTGCCCTGTAGAAACCGCACTTATTGGCTAGCATCTGCGTTAAATACAGCTGCTGATTATCAGAATAGACAGGCTGAAGCCGTATGGGGTTCCCGCCGTCGCCATTTTGCGGATTTCATCCGGCCGCTCCAGACAGCAAAAAACCGCTGGTGCAGCAGCGGCTTTTTTTGGGGGAGGGGTGAGGCGGTCAGCCAGCAGGACAATGGTCAGCGTTTACCACCACAACTCACTCACCGGTGTCTGACCGCTGTAGTGTGTCTGCACCTGCGCCTGGAATAGTTCAGCCGTTGCCACGGCATCGGTCAGTGCATGGTGAAGCTGGTAAAACGGCAGGTTATAGCGACGGCGACTGTCGGCCAGCCGGATGGATGCGGGGGCACGACCGATCAACCGCTGCCAGACCCGTCCACCACTACGGTGCAACCGGGCCTCCAGTTCCATGGTATCAATCACCGGAAACTCGATCCCCTCGGCAAGGCGGCTACGTAATGAAGCATCCAGAAAAGGCCGCTCAATGCCCCGATGATGTACCACCACCCCCTTGCCCGCCAGCGACTCAAGCAGTTGTGGCAGAATTTCGTTCAGGTCCGGCTGATTGTCGATATCCGAGTGAGTAATACCGTGGTACTGCACCGAGTCTTCTATCAGCGGCTTACGCGGGTTCAGCACCCAGTGCCGGGCCTGACGGCAGTACACTCGCTGCAGGGTGAACGGCACCAGACCAATACTCAGGATACTGTGTTCAGTGGCGTCCAGCCCGGTGGTTTCAAAATCCATGGCGACAAATTCCACCTCGGCCAACGCTGCCTGTGGACTGACAGCCCCCTGCTGATAGAACGCTTTGAGCAGCGGATTGACCGCCAGCTCGGCTCGATCACGAAACAGCTGTGCCCAGTCCAGCTGATTAGAAGAGGCACCTGGCTCACGGGGAATAAACATCAATGCACCCTCAGCGGCTGGCGTTGTAGTGGAATTTGATAAATTTCTGCGCATTACTGAGAATCTGAAAAGCGTCTTTCAGATTACGCCGCTCAAAGTCTGACAGGTTTTCCGGCTCGATATTATTATCTGGCACCCTGCCCGCTTCGATATCCAGCGCCTGGTGGCGAATCCGCACGGTGGCGATAAACTCCAGCGCATCGCGCAGGTCTGGCCCCCGCCCTTTGGGCAACACATCGGCCTCAATCACATCGTTAAGCCGCTCAAATGAATTCTGCACTGTAGAGCCCACCGCCAGCGCATGCACCCGGATCAGATCGGCCAGTGGCGCAGTGCCCCGACGCTTAAGATTGATCGAGTTGTTATGCTGGCCATCTTTCTCCATCACAAAGTCTTTGAAGAACCCCAGCGGTGGTGTCCGGCTGACCGCATTGCGTGCAAGGCAGGACAGAAAGCGTTTATTTTGCTGTGCTTTACGGACAATAAACCGGTTCAGCTTTTCTGCCCACTCGGTACGGCCCCAGACCCCTTCAAGATCAAAGAAGATCGAACTGTTGAGCAGCGCCTGAGGGTTGGGGTTTTCAATCCAGTCACTGAAGCACTGCTCCCACTGGTTACGGGTCATCTGCCACTGCGGGTTGGACGCCATAATATCGCCACTGCACAGGGTATAACCGCAGGCGGCCAGGCCATTGCAGACAAAGTCTGTCAGCTGGGCAAAGTACTCGCCATGCAGTGCCGGGTCGTAACGGTTATGCAGAATCAGCGCATTGTCCTGATCGGTAACGATCAGCTGTTCATCCCGCGCCATGGAGCCCAGTGCCAGGAAGCAATACGGCACCGGTGGCTCGCCCAGTTTCTCCTCCGCCAGCTCCAGCAGCCGCTGTTTAAAGCTG
>JAIBDV010000194.1 GCA_024686055.1 Neptuniibacter sp. | reverse complement strand
TGCCAGTGCAACAACACCGTAGATTGCCCATGGGTGCAGGCCCCAGTGGAACATGGTCGCACCCAGAGCAGCCGAAGCCCCTTCAGGTGTATTTGCTGCGGCATTAAGCGGCGTACCGTACCAGTCGGTGTAATACGCTACTGGCTCAGCCACACTCCAGAACATCAGACCAATACCCATTCCTGCTGCGAACAGCATGGAAAGCCAGGACATGGTACTGAAATCAGGCGTCGCACCCGTGCCACCCAGACGGATTTTACCGACCGGTAAGAAAATCACAGCGATACAGAATAGAACGAAGATATTACCGCCGCCCATGATCAGCCAATCAAAATTATTGATAGACCATGTACGTGCACCCACCAGGATTTCCTTCGACTCCGAAGGAAATAACAGCGTAGCAAGAATGAACAACACAATGAGAACAGCACTGGTGCCAAAGACTGGATTATGTACATCCATGCCCAGTATTTTTACATTGTCTTGTCCCACCTGGTAATCGGTATCATAAGCATTTGATACCTTAGTATGATCGGTCATACAGCGATTCCTCGGGACTTGTTTTTATTGTAGAGGCCGAGCCTTACACGACTCCGCACCCCTAATACTACGAACTGGCCGGGTTTCAATCTGCCTGTTAGCGACACTTACATTGCTATTGTAGACAAAGCCCCATAATGACTACTGCTCCAGCCCGGTTGATACCTGTTTTTACAGCGCAGCATGACTCTAAGGCGCGTTACCATACGGTAAATATAGTTAGAACTCAAAATAGTTGAATGAATGTGTAGCCATGCAAGCCCGCTTGACGTAAATAGCCCGCCTGCGCAGGGTTCAGAACGTTCGCGGAGCGAACTGCTACAGCAAGATAAGAGAACGTCAGGATAAAAAATGAGGGGGATGGCGATCTCCCCTCATAAAAGGACAGATAACCACCGACGACTCCGGTCCGCGGTTATATGTTGGGTGGGGTGAGAAAGGGCAAGAAGGCGATTCACACCCTTTCATCGTTGCCGTGAAGCAGTTTCATCATAACCAGGCTATGCAGACGGGAGTGCTTGTCACCGACAGCCGGCCCACTGAATACGACAAATTCAGCCTGCTGTCGCAATCAGAACTCTCGCCTTTTTTGCCAGATAGACATTACAAACGTACCTTGGCACCTCTGTAGCTGAGCTGGTTTTTACCCGACTTTTTAGCGATGTAAAGCTGATGGTCCGCCAGCTGCATCAGCTCATCGCTGCTGATTGCCTGAGCACTATGGGCCAGGCCAATGCTCACAGTCAGATGGATGCCAGAACCATCTTCCAGCGCAATGGCCTGAGCCGCCACATTCTGGCACAGCTGCTCAAGCACCCGGGCAGCGCTTTCCGGCTCCGTCGCTGGAAAAATACAGGCGAACTCTTCACCACCAACACGACCAATGCAATCCTGCGGCCGCAGGCTGTTCTCACAACATTGCGCAAAGATCTGCAAAGCTCGATCACCCGCAGGGTGGCCATGGTTATCATTGATTTTTTTGAAGTCATCAATATCCAGAATGGCCACAGCAAAGCCCTGCCGGGTTCCATAGGTCTGAGTAAGCTGGCGATAGAATTCAGCGCGGTTAGCAAGGCCCGTAAGATGATCGGTCATCGCCATGTTCTGCAGTGCTTCCGTGCGCTGCTCCACCCGTAATTCAAGCATCTTTTGATTCTGTAGTAAGACTGTGGAGTGACGCCGCTTTTGCAGATAAAGCCCCACCGTCACGGCCAGTGCAGCCAACAGCACCAGCATAAACGTAAACAGACTGACGGTTTCAACAAAATAAATTTCATAGAACGGTGGTTTCTCAAACAGCACTTCACTGCCCGGCGGCAGTTGCGCTTTTGAAATCCCCGCCTTTTCCATGGCGCGGGCATCCATCACCACCCGGGAATAGACACTTCTTGGTCGTAACGGGACCGCTGCACCACTGGCAATCAACTTCAAGGTCACATTGAGGGTGTCTTTGGCCGACTGCTCAGGGCTGGCCATATTACCGCCAATGACACCGCTACCAATATAAGTCCGATACAAGCCATACATCGGCACCGGTGTCACCGGCGCGAGCTCATATGCCACATCCCTGGGCGTATAACGAGCGCCATTAGGCGCACGAAAATACAGGGCATAAAACACGATAGTCCCCTCAGGAATCCGAGACAGCGCCAGCTTCAACTCATCCAGCGGCAAGTCTGTGAGCTCCTGAATCGTCAGCGCCGGAAACGCTTCCCTGAACGACGGCATCAGCTTTCCCACAATGGTTTTCGCCAACCTTGAACTACCACTGACGATGACAATCCCCTTGGCATCCGGGTGTATATATTTCAACACCGCCGCATTGCCTGGCAACCAGTCACCATTGGTAACCTGGCTTGAAACGCCGAGTTTCGAACGATCCCCTTTAACGCCGGACATCAGCACATAAGGAACTTTGCCGAAGATATATTCACCCTGGCTCTCTACAAATTTCTGGGCATAGCGGGATTCAATGATCACCGCATCAATTTTTCGGTCCGAGTACTTTGCCTTGAGGTAATCCGCCTGCATCTGTTCAGGCACATTTTCACCCAGCCGACGCTGGTCGATGAATTCAAAGAAGAAATCAATTTGCTCATTAAGCCGTTTGCGTTCAGCCGTCAGCCCCGTAATAAAGCTTTGAGTCCAGGGCAGCGCCTGGTCAAAAGAAGCCAGTACAACAATGTTTTTAGGCTCAGCTGGCGGAGGCATAGATGCCAGTGCCGGGGGGACGATGAAACTACCGAGAGCACTAAACATCATCAGGAAACGGGTTACGATAAAGCAGAGACGGCGCAATGCCGCTAAGGGGGATAAACTGATCACGGTACCAACTCAATCCTTGCTAACCACGGATATGCGCCAGTCTCACAGCTGTGAATACCTTTACATATTACGGTGTCCTGCCGCTGCAATCGCAGACGGATAACTAAGAGAACGCATTACACAATTAGCGCGTATAAGACCAGAGAATAACAATCGACGCAATGCACGCCCATAAAAACCCCAAGCCAGACTTCGCAATACAGACAAAAAAAACCAGCGGCACACAAGGCGACGCTGGCTGTAGACAACAACCCTCATTATCACAAGGAAATTAACGCACAACACCCTCTTCGATCAGCAGATCAAGCACTGCCTGTGCCTGCTCGGTTGGCGTCTCTTTTTTCAGTATCTTACCACCGCCGCCAGAGGCTTTAGCTGTGGCTGCTTTAAAGCGATCGGCAGCGGTTTTAGCTTTCACCACTTTCAGGCGCTTAGGCTTTTTACGGGCCGGAGACTCTTCCCAGCCAGCGCGCACCGTATCTTCACCACCGGCCACCGGCATATCGTTAATCCCGGCCCGCTGGCCCGGACCAAATGCACTCTGACGCGGTTCAGCGGCAGCATTATCAACCGAGGCAACAAACGGCAGGCGCACTTTAATCGCCCGACGCTGACCCCGTGGCAATGCCTGCAGCACCTCCGCCACACCATCCTTCACATCACCAATTTCAGCAATGCGACTGACCAGCGGCCAGCCCAGCTTTTCTGCCAGCAGGAACGGCAACATACCGGAGGCTTCGCCGCTCTCTGCCCGGACACCGGTCAGCAGAATATCCGGCGCATGACTGGCCAGATAATCACAGAGCACTGGCACGGCATCGGCACCGTCATCCTGCTTAAGCAGGGTCATTTTCGGCAAGCCCATGCCCAGGTAACTGCGCATAACCGCATCATCACCGGCACCGACATGAAGCATTTCCAGCTGGTCACCACTGAGGGTCAGCCCCAGTTCAACGGCACGGGCATCCTGTTCCGCCCGGCGCGCACGGCCAGACTTCGGGTGCTGACCGACGGAGATCAGGCTAGTGACGTTAAGATTTTTCGCACTCAGATCAGGCTGCATTTTCTGCTCCTCCCTGCTGACGGCTTTCCACCAGGCGGATCAGCTCAGCCAGAATCTGCTGGCTATCACCGATGACACTCAGGTCAGCCCGTTTCACCATGTCACAGCCTGCATCGCTGTTGATCGCCACCACCTTGTCGCACTGGCCAATCCCCTGCATATGCTGAATCGCACCGGAGATACCCACCGCCACATACACACGGGCGGTCACCCAGGTACCGGTCGCGCCGACCTGGCGGTGACGCGGCATAAAGCCATCATCCACTGCCACACGGCTGGCGCCCTCGGTCGCCCGCAGAGTGTCTGCAGCCTGATGGAACTGATCCCAGTCATGAATACCGTTACCGGCGGACAGAATAAATTCAGCCTCGCCCAGCGGCACCTGACTCGGGTCCACATCCACCGCGCCACAATCTTCAATACGTGCCAGCGTGCCCGGTACGCCCGCCAGCTCGATGACTGTCGCCTCATGGCGGGTCTCATCAATCTGATCGGCACACTCTTCACCCAGTAACAGCAACCTCGGTGTTTCACGGCTGATATCAATACGCTGACTGCCACCACGGCACAGGCTGGTGAACGCATCCACCTGCCACGCCTGAGTAGCCGGGCGCTCGCCCAGCCGGGCTGCCAGGCGGCAACCCAGTTCCTGACCACCGGCAATGCTGTCCGGGAACAGCCAGTATTCCGGGTCCAGCTCACGCTCAACCGCCTGCAGCGCCGTCACCCGCTGTTCCGGGCTGTAGCCCTCGTACTGCTCGCCCGTGAACTGAATCAGGCGGTCAACACCGGCTTTATCAAAGGCCTCTTCTTTGCTGTCACCAAAGGTCACGGCGACAACAGCGCCCTGACCTTCGGTGGCGGCGACCAGTTTATGACCCTGGCCCAGCACATCTTTATCGTGGCCGGTCAGACGACCGCCCACCATATCCAGCACCGCCACCACGTAGAAGTCCGGGGACTCCACGGTTACCAGTGGCAGCTGAACTTCAACAGCCGCTTTAGCACCACGACGCTGGCCACCCTGCGGGCCGCTTTCGCCCAGCTGGATCGCCAGCCGGTCGATCCGCTTGAGCCCGTTCGGGCCGATAAAGCCAACCCCGTGCGGGTTCTTACGCAACAGCCCGGTCGGGCCGCGCACATCACCGGCCGGTGCAGTCAGTTCCGCGTGCAGCGGGTGCAGCCGGTTACGGGCGATCCACTCGGTACGCGGGTCTCTTCTGATTAAATCACTCATCAGTGCACCTCCTCGATCAGGCTTTCCACCACAATCTCAGCGATATCCTTGATTTCAGGCCGAGGCTCAACCACCCCTTCGAGCATCGCTGTACATTGCTGACAGCCCACGGCAACCAGCTCGGCACCCGTGGCCACAGCATCTTCCATACGCATATCGGCAATACGGCGTTCACCCGGAATATCGGTGATCGGCGCGCCACCACCACCGCCACAGCAGCGGGAGCGGAAGCCGGAACGTTCCATCTCAGCCAGTTCAATACCCAGCTCTGCCAGCAGCTCACGCGGCGAATCATATTCACCGTTGTAGCGGCCCAGGTAGCAAGGGTCGTGATAGGTTACGGTGCCACCTTTGTACATATCCAGTTTCAGCGCACTGGCCTTCACCAGCTCGTTGATAAAGGTGGTGTGATGGAACACCTCATACGCCGGTGCCTGGCCTTCAGGATAGAAGTCCTTGTACTCGTTTTTCAGTACATGGAAGGCATGCGGGTCGGTGGTCACAATGCGGTTAAATTTGTACTTGCTCAGGGTTTCGATGTTGCGTTTTGCCAGGCTCTGGAAGGTCGCATCATCACCCAGACGACGGGCAACGTCACCGGAGTCACGCTCTTCATCACCCAGTACCGCAAAGTCGACGTTAGCGGCTTTCAGCAGCTTGACGAAGGCCCGCAGAATACGCTGGCTGCGCATATCAAAAGCGCCATCGCTGACCCAGAACAGCACATCCACTTCTTTCACATCGGCCATCACCCGCAGGTTCTGATCCGCTGCCCAGTTCATCCGGCTACCTGGCGCAAAGCCATTCGGGTTATCGGTGGCGATCAGGTTTTCCAGTGTTTCTGCGCCCTTGTTCGGGGTATCACCCTTTTCAAGGGTCAGGAAGCGGCGCATATCAACGATCGCATCCACGTGCTCGATCATCATCGGGCACTCTTCCACACAGGCACGACAGGTGGTGCAGGACCACAGGGTTTCCGGGCTCACCAGCCCTTCAGTGATCACCTGGGTCGGGCCAC
>JAIBDV010000129.1 GCA_024686055.1 Neptuniibacter sp. | reverse complement strand
GCTGCGGGTGGCCGATTGATGGAGCTGATTGATAGCCACTGCCATCTTGATTTTCCCGTGTTGCGGGCGCAGTCCGGGTCGTTGCTGGCGGCGGCTGAGGCGGTGGGGGTTCGTCAGGTGGTGGTGCCGGGTGTGCTGCAGGCCAGCTGGACGCAGCAGCAACGGTTCTGTCGGGCGGATGGGCGGCTGTTTGCGGCCTTTGGCCTGCATCCCTGTTTTATGGCCCGGCACGGTGATTATACTCAGGCGTTAGTGCAGCTGGATGCGCTGTTAGCGCAGCCTGATACGGTGGCCGTGGGTGAAATCGGGCTGGATTTTTTCAGCGCTGATGCGGATCGTGACGCGCAAATGATGTTGTTTCAGGCGCAATTGCGGTTAGCCCAGCAGCACCAGCTGCCGGTGCTGTTGCATGTGCGCAAAGCTCATGATCAGGTGCTGGCGCTGCTGCGACGGTTAAAACTGCCCGCCGGTGGTGTCGTCCATGCGTTTTCAGGCAGTGCGCAGCAGGCCCGGCAGTATAGTGAACTGGGCTTTGTGCTGGGCTTTGGTGGCACGGTAACCTATGAACGCGCGCACAGGATACGCCAGCTGGCGGCGACGCTACCACTGACAGCGATGGTGCTGGAAACCGATGGGCCGGATATGCCATTAGCGCAGTATCGGGATCAGCCGAACTGTCCACAGCGGATACGGGAAGTGGCGGAGGAAATTGCGCAGTTGCGCGGGATATCGCTGGAGGAGGTGGCGGCGGTGACCACGGCCACCGCTCGTCAGCTGTTACTACAGCGCGTTGTTTGAGCCGTAGTGGTCAATCTGGGCCTGTTTAAGCAGGTTCCACAGCTGAGTTGTACGCTCAGTGATGGGCAGCTTGTATTGATACTGCAGGCCTGCCAGTGGCTCAGCGGTATAGGCCTGGTCGGCTGGCTGTAACACCAGTTTCATCAGGCCACGCACGGTGTTGTTGGTTTCGATCGTGCTGCCGTAGGCTTCCTCGACCTGCTGTAGCCGGTGGGAGGAGGCGATCAGGGTCAGATCCTGACAGAGGTTGGTTTCCCCCCGGCAGAACATGCGGCTGTTAGCATCCAGCCGGTAAAAACTGGTGTCCTTGCTGGTATCAGGCTTGAGGCTCTCCATCGAGAGGCAGCCGGTCAGGGTCAGGGTGGTCAGCAGCAGCGCAGCAAACTTCATCCGTTATTTTTCCTGGGTCAGAGTGGCAAAGGCTGAGCGCAGCGCGCTCAGCACATATCGTCAAATGGGTTTTCTACGTTCAGATCAACCGCGTTGGCATAGCCTGGCAGCTGGATCTCGCCATGGCTGATGCTGAGATCTTCGCCGCTGAGCACATTGTGATCGTAACGGTAAATCGGCCGTGCTTCACCGCGCAGGGACTGCTGTTCGTAAACGGCTGCCTGCTCAACGGTCGCTTCCTGTTTGTTACGCAGGTTCTGCATCGCTTTTTCACCGTGGCGGCGGCTAAGCAGCTGTTCGGTGATCGCCGGTGACAATACCGGGGCTGAGGCGTTGTTGCCGCCAAACCCTTTGGAATTCAGCAGCACGGTATCCATGCCATTAACGCCGACTTCCAGATGCTGTAATGGCAGCAGCAGGTTGCTCTGATGGACATCATCGGCAATGGTGCCGGTGGTGGTCAGGCCTGGAATAATACCGTGTGCCCAGACGCCCAGCGAGGTGGTCAGCTGATCGCCACCGGCGGTGCCCTGGGAATGACCCAGATACGCCTTAACGGCGGATACCGGCCAGTGACCAATACCGTAGGCTTTGGCGATTTCGTTGATTACATGGGACTCCGTTACCCGATTTTGCGGGGTGCTGGTGCCATGGGCCTGCACGAAGCTGCGCTGGCGCAGTGATTCACTACCCAGCATGTTCTCGACCAGTGCGGCGGCTTTGCCCAGGGTGATGTAGTTACCAATGCCCGGGGCAGAAATCGATTTTTTGTGGCCGTCGGCGTTCACAAAGACTTCGGGCACACAGCCGAAGATTTGTGCGCCCATTTCCAGTGCCAGATCATCCGCCATCAGCAGGATAAACTGGCTGGACTCACCAATGGTGAAGCCGCAGTTGTTGCCGAATGGGCGGCAGGCGCGACGGTAATGGGCTGCGGTTAGTTCGTTAACGCCATCCAGTGCCCGCAGATCTTTGTCTTCTGCCAGTGCGCCCATCGCGCGGAAGCCTTCGATCACCTCAGGAATCACCGGTGCATCACTGCCGCCAACCAGCACGACTTTACGTCGACCGCTGCGAATGTCATCGACACCGCTGCGCAGGTTATAGAGGAAGGTGGCACAGGCACCCAGCGCGCCGCCGGTGGTGCCGACGCTGCCAAGCAGGTAGGCGTTGATAAAGTCAGCGGGCATCTGGGCATAACCCAGTGGCATCTGTTTTGAGGTGGTGCGCTTGCCGATGGCAGGGTATTTGGTCAGGCCACCAAAGCCAAAGTCATCCAGCTGGCCGATAGAGTTGCTGGCGTAGACGGCGATCTGATCCGGGCGCAGGCGGCTGGCAATCTCTTCAAATGCCATGCCGCTGGAGAACAGCGCGTCGGATGCACCGTAAACGGTCATCTGCAGGTTGCGCGGATGGTTGCGTGACTGGTACAGCTTGCCGGGCTTGAATCCGGTTGGCAGCTGACCGGCTGACTGTACCGGTGCCTGTTTGCTGTCCGGGAAGATTACCTCCAGCGCGCCGGTGACGATAATGTCGAACAGGCCGGGGCTGCTTTCAGTTACCTGCCAGTTGGCGGGGATCTGCAGCGGCATCTGGCGCTTGCGCAGCTGGAAGCGAATATCGCCGTCCGGGTTGCTGGCGCTGGCCGGGCGATTGAACATGACGTTGTTTACGTCAAAGCAATCTTCCTGAATCTGGCGAATCAGGGTGTTATTCCGCACCTGCTGCTCAATGTCTGCGGCCAGCGCCTGGGCGCTGATCGGTTCACCGGCGCTGTTCAGGTAGCTACCATTTTCATAGCGGCTCAGCCCCATCAGGGCAGCAAGGCTGAGAAGCGTTTCGGTGCGCTGCTGATCAGACAGGCTGTCCATGATCAGGCGACGATAGGCATGGTGGAATGATGCGCGCCCGGCTGGGTTTATGCCGCCAAAACCAACGATAACGGGTAGCTGTGCCAATGACTGGTCCTCGGGGTGGTGTACTACGTGTGATACCTTGAGGTGTCGCGTATGTCCCGTCGAGCATGTAAATTGAGTGCGTGTGGGCGGGGCAGCGAACGCCTGTTACAGACGCAACATTCTATCCATTGTTGGCGGGGCTGGCCAGACTGAAATCAGTGGGTTAAGCGTTGTCAGCTGGGGTTAATGCTGCGCTGCATAAAATTAACCACTATTTATTTGCCGGGTTGGCAGGCCTGTGGTCGAGGGTTTTTGTTAGTAAATAGCATGAGCCAACGTGTAACAGGCGGTAAACTCGCAGTCTGAATTGCCGAGTAGCAGGCTATATGGATACCTGCGCTGGCTCACTGGAGTACGTGACTATTATGAAAAAACTGACGATTGCTGTTGTGCTGGCCGCGACGACCCTGGCGGGTTGTCAGACAACAGATCCTTATACCCGGGACAGTAAAACCAGCAGTACGGCGACCGGTGCTGGTATCGGGGCTCTTGCTGGTGCTGTGCTGGGTGCTGCAGTATCCAGCAAGAAAGACCGTGGCCGTGGGGCGCTGACTGGGGCGCTGGTCGGTGGTGCTGTGGGCGGTGGTGTCGGCTATTACATGGACCAGCAGGAAGCGCTGCTGCGTCAGGAGCTGGAAACAACGGGCGTTCGTGTTGAGCGGGTAGGGAAAGACTCTATCCGGTTGATCATGCCAGGCAATGTAACGTTCGCCACCGGTGCAGATCGTCTGCAGCCCCGCTTCCACCGTACGCTGGACTCGGTTACGCGGGTGTTGACTGAATTTGATCGTAGTCTGATCGAAGTGGCCGGGTATACCGACAGTGTCGGCAGCTTTGAGTCTAATCAGCAGTTATCTGAGCGTCGGGCGTTTAGTGTGGCGGATTATATGATTGGTCAGGGCGTTCGGTCTGCCCGTGTTAGCACCCATGGCTACGGTGAGCGTTATCCGGTGGCTGGTAATGATGTTGAGGCGGGTCGGCAGCAGAACCGCCGGGTAGAGCTGAGCATTCGCGGCCAGATCTGACAGATCCAGCCGCCAGCGGGGCGGGAGCTTAGCTCTCGTCCTGTGCAAAGCGGGCCAGCAGGCCTTTCAGACGGTCAGTTGACTCATTCTGTGCTTCTTCCAGGCTGGCATTGTTATTTGCCAGCTGGCCTTTCTCTTCTTTCAGTTCAGTCACTTCCATTCGCAGCAGTTCAACTTCGTCAAGCAGCTGACCAATTTTCGATTCCAGTTGTTCCAGTAATTCTTTATGCATGAGTTTTCCAATATTCAGGGGGGGCGAAAGGCCTGATTATACGGTTCTTTATAGAACGGTGAAATGGATGCGGCTGGAGAATATCGTCACAGAGGCTGTTTAAAACCGACTCTGTGACGCATGTTCGAGCATCACTTACCAGGCTTTGACGACGTCGCCCTCTCTTATATTCAAAATGCCTGAATCCTGGCTTAAGCGCGCCGTGGAAAAGGTGGGCTGAACCTCTTCTATAATTGCGGTCGCACGGGTATTTGTCAGTTGTTCCTGGGTCATCAGGCCGTCGCTGTAGGCGGTGGAACGACGGTAGACGGTGACTTTGTCGCCGCGAGACAGGCCATCCAGTTTACCTGCTGTAATCCACAGGGTGCGGTCATCGGTGCGGGTGATACGCGCAGAGAACGGGCGGCAGCGCAGTTCTTCGGCGACTTCTTTATTCATCTCGCCGAGCAGCATTTCGATTTTCTGGCCATAGTCGCTCTGGCCAAACGCCGCGCTGCTAAAGCCGGTACGGAATTCGGGTTCGTAGTGCCACAGGCCAGCCGTCTGGTAGCGTTTTTGCCACAGCAGTGCGCCGGTGTAGCCATCATGCAGGAACAGGTCGAAAGACAGGGTGCGCAGGTGTTTTTTACTTTTATAATCCAGCCGGTTGTACAGGTCGATAAAGTAGTTGTCCTGCTGAGCGGCACGCTGATCGACCATCGACATATCGCGAATGACACCTGACACTATGTACTGAACGTTCAGGTTGCGGCTGTTGGCGACCACGGTGGTGAGTGCGCCGTTGTCGAGCTGGCGGCTGGCGGCGGTCTGCAGGTTGGGATGCAGATTGATATTGGTGGCATTGATGGGCTGCAGAAACTCGATGCCCTGCATCCGTTGTAGCAGTTTACGGCTCAGGCCATGTTCAATGTCGGCCAGGCCGCCGCGGTTGGCCTGGGTAGGGCGTTCCAGCGGGAAAGCCGCAATCGCCACGGATTTAAGATAACGGTTACTGTTGCCGTTCTCGCAGCCAGTATCGCTGTTTACATCGGCCTGGATGCGGACTATGTACTGGCGACCGATCACTTTTTTGTCGAGGATTTTGATATCACTGACTCTGCCCAGAGTCGCGACCTGCATATTATCGATTTCGAGAATGCCATCCCGCAGCTGCTGGTTACTGCTGACATACACCGCAGCCTGCATGGAGGCTTGTTGAGTCGCATCCTGGAGCGCGGCTTCTTCTGCAGACGTCAGATCATTATCCAGAATCAGGGCTCTGCCTTCTGCGACGACGGTAACGGCAGGTGCCAGCGTTGAAAACAGTAATGCAAAGAGGCTAAAAAACAGAGGTAACAGGGCGCTATACATGGTTTAAAAGTCCGCGGTCCATCAGGTTCAGGCAACATTATTTACATTCTATCGGCGATTCAATCTAATGCGATAGTTAAAAATCACTGCCCCATGCCGATAATATAAGGCTACGAGTTTTAATCTGTTCTGATTTGATCAGTGGTTTTGGGGCTTTTGTGATAGATTACGGCTGATAAGCGAATATAGCGGAGACGATGGAATGAGATTTTTCCTGTTACCTCTGGTGGGTGCCTTAATGTCTGGTGTCGCCACAGTGGCGCTGGCAGGTGCGCAAACAGAGCCATTCTTTCCTCAGGGCAAGGAGCAGCCACTTTATTTACAGGATTCTGCTTTAGCCACGCCAGCGGATGTCGCTGATGCGACGAGTGCGGAGTCGGCGATGGCTGCCGATACGCTGGAAGCCAGCGCACAGGCTGTGATGGTACCGCAGATGCCGGTGCTGTCTGACCCGGTCAGTGTGGCGACCCATGATATAGGGGCGCTGATTGAAGAAGGCCTGAATCAGGCGCGCGTTCAGCGTTTGCCACTGGCGGTGATGCCGTTTGTTGAGCGGCCCCATGTACACAAACAGAACGCACTGGGCGAGCGGATCAGTGAATCGTTTGTTTATCAGTTGCAGTCCCGCGGGTTTAACCTGGTGGACTACCGTGCGGTGAGTATGAATACCACGGTCAAGTCTGCACTGAGTGCCAAACAACTGTCAGGTTTACGCAGTCGTTTCCGGATCTATTTTGTTCTGACCGGCACCTATGCCCGCTATCCAGACGGTATTGTGATTAATGCCCGGGTGCTGGATACAACAACCCGTCAGGTGGTAGCCAGTGGCCAGGCGCATATTGCGAATGATCAACTGGAAGGGGCGTTGCCGGGGTATGATCCATTAACGGCGATGCGCAAAGGGATGATTATTGAAAATGCTCAGGGTCCGGCAGGGGTGAAATAATGCGATTGATTAAACTGGGGCTGGTTGCAGCCTTGCTGGTGTTGCTCAGTGGTTGTGAAACCATGACAGAGTCCGCTAAAGACGTTGCGTCGTCGGTACCGAGCTTTGGCCCTGTCCTTGTGCAGGAAAAGCCACAGCCACCGAACTGGGTGCGAGCAACGGGTTATGCACCGATCAGCCTGCAGCCAGGTAAAAGTCGTGAGCATAAGATGATTGTAGCGATGCGTGCGTCCAAGCTGCGGGCGTATCAGGAGCTGGCAGCCATTGTGCATGGCCAGTATCTGTTCGGTACGTCGCGGGTTAAAGATATGATCGTTGAAAGCGATCAGTTCAAGGCGGCTGTATCGGGGATTGTGCGGGGTGCGCGGGTGGTGAAAACGTTCCCGATTCAGAAAGACACCTATGCGACAACGCTGGAAGTGGATATGAACCAGGTGCAACGTGCCTGGGTGGATATGAAAGTGGCGCGTTAATGTGAACGCGGCGGTGAGAAAAAAGGCGCTTAAGGCGCCTTTTTTATGTTTTGGCTCTAATGAGAAATGTTTTTCAATAGGGGGTTATTTGCCGGTTTTCTGGGCAAATTTTTCCAGCTGTTCAGCACTGGCTTGCTGCTGGTGTTTGTCTTTCCAGTCGCCATACGGTTCGCCATAGACCCGTTCACGGGCGGCATCATAATCGACGCTTTCGCCGCGCGCATCTGCTTCGGCCATATACCATTTGGACAGGCAGTTACGGCAGAATGAGGCCAGGTTCATCAGATCGATGTTCTGCACCTCTTTATGGCTGTCCAGATGGGACAGCAGGCGGCGGAAGACGGCGGCTTCAATTTCCAGTTCAGTCTGTTTGTCCATGACGGTATCCTCAGAAAATACGGCTTTTATTGTTGCTTGATATGTTCGTCCAGCTGCTGGCAGAGCTGATTTTGCAGGCGGTGGCAAAGCTCCGGGTCAGAAATTGGCTGGCCCTGTTCGTCGGTAATGAAGAAGAAATCTTCGACCCGTTCACCCACGCTGGAAATTTTTGCTTTACGTACGGCGATCTGATTTTCGACGAAGATACGGCCAATGCGGGCCAGCAGGCCTGGGCGGTCGGCGGTCTGGACTTC
>JAIBDV010000036.1 GCA_024686055.1 Neptuniibacter sp. | reverse complement strand
CTGTACTCACGGAAGAAGAGTTGCTGGAACTGCTTCGACAATACGGGGTTGAGTTATGAAACCATTATTCGCATTGTTACCCTTTTATCTGGTATTACAGGGCTGTATGCCAGTACTGAATCGCGCGCCTGAGCCGTGTCAATACTCGGTCGAAGATGAAGGTAAACTGCAGGCGGCAGTGAATGCCGCTTATCGCTGGGAAGTACCGGCCTCGCTGATTCTGGGACTGCTGGAGCCGGTTGGTCCTCCCTGGGTAAAACCACGGGTGCTGGACTGGGATGAATACCGGATGCAATCTGAGAACTGGCAAGCCAGCCCCGAAAACGTGTCTGATAGTGCGCAGTTTATTGGCTGGTTTAGCAAGTCCAGCCAACGCCGTATCCAGCTGCAGGGTGATCAGATTGGCAACCATTACCTGGCGCTACGGCTGGGCCATGGCGGTTACCACCGGGGGCTGGACGCAGCGAGTGCAGTGCTGACTGAGGATGCAGAGCAAGCGCAGCTACGCACCGAAGCCTGGCGGCGGCGCATGCAGCGTTGCCCGACGAACCTTACCGCCGATGTTGAAGGAGATCGCTGGTGGAAAATCTTGAACTGATCGAAACCATTGAAATTCCCTGGCAGCAGCTGTCGGCCGACACTCTGGCAGCGCTGATTGAAGAGTTCGTTACCCGTGACGGCACCGATTATGGTGAGCAGGAAGTCAATCTGCCAGGCCGCAGTGATCAGGTACGCCAGCTGTTACGTCAGAGTAAGGCGGTGATACTGTTCAGTCAGGAGTCAGGGCAATGCAATATTGTGGCAAGGGAACGACTTGATTTGTGTTAACTGTTGATGCCATCCGCTTCGACAGAGGAGGTATGCAATGGATTCCTTTGACTCATTGATCAGCCTGATCGCTATTACTATGGGGGTTGGCTGGGCCAGTGGTATCAATCTTTATGCAGCGGTACTGATGCTGGGCCTGATGAGTAATCTGGGCCATATTCAGTTACCTGCTGAGCTACAGGTTGTTGCCGACCCGATGGTGTTGATGGCTGCCGGGTTTATGTACTGTGTTGAATTTTTCGCTGATAAAGTACCCGGGGTAGATACCAGCTGGGACGGCCTGCATACCTTTGTTCGTATACCGGCCGGTGCGATGCTGGCAGCTGCAGCGGTGGGTGATATCAGTCCGGCGGTTGAGATTGCTGCAGGCCTGATGGGGGGAACCCTGGCGGCAGGTAGCCATGCACTTAAAGCGGGTAGTCGGGTGATGATTAATACCTCGCCGGAGCCGTTTTCTAACTGGGTTGCCTCAATTAGCGAGGATCTGGTGGTGCTGGGCGGACTCTGGGCAGCGCTTTATAACCCGGCACTGTTCCTGGTTGGCCTTGTGCTGTTTGTGATTATGCTGGTCTGGTTATTGCCAAAACTATGGCGCGCAATCAAGGGTGTGGCCAGGCTGATCATTGGCTGGTTTGGTGGTAGAGGGGATAATTCGGACAGGGAAACTATCCGGCCTGAGTAGCCTCAGGCCCAGCGTTGCATATTCGGACCGGTAATCAATAACCGCATCAGATCGGTTCGGCAGATAATTCCGACAACTTTATCCTCGTCACTGACAATCGGCATGCAACTGATTTCACGTTCGATAAATGTAACAGCGACCCGGCGCACTTCGGTGTCAGGACGGGCAGCGATCAGCTTTCTTGAATAGAGCTCTTCGATTGGCTCAAACGACTCAATGCCGTGCCGCAGCAGATCTCGATCAGAGATAACCCCTAACGGCCGTTGATCTTTGTCAGCAACCACGACAATGTAATGTATTCCCAGTGTCTGCATACGCTGCCAGGTACGAACCACGGTGGCCCCTGGCCCAATGGTATGGACCGGGTGGCTCATAATCTGTGATGCTAGCAGCCGTGGCGCTTCTTCAGTGGGTGGAGCCTGTTCATTGGTATTACTGTAAGCCTGAGCGGCTTTACTGCGCTTGTTTGCTTCTTCCCACTCAGGTACTTCAAAGCGAGGTGACTGAGAGTGTACCTGCTCTTCGGTACCGCGCAGGTGGGACTTGGGAGCGATCTCTGATAGCTGCTCAACACCACGTGGTGGGTACAGCGTCTCAATCGGTGTTTTAATCCGGTAGCCATGGTCAAAAACAATAAATCCCATAATCAATCTCCCCGCAGCTGAGCGCCTGTATCGGTCTGGATGCCTGTCACTCCCTGTCTCTCCTGTATCCGCATTACGCTAGCTGAAATGAACTGTTGCAGTTTATAGCGTCTGTTTTATCAGTTTCTTCACTAAAAAACGGCAGGGATCCACTGCATTACTGACATCTTTGTCTACCGGTAGTGGTTCCTGGCAGATTTGTGCAGCCAGTAACTCTCCACTTATCGGACAGGTGATCAGGCCTTTTGATCCATGGCCGACATTGATAAATAGTTTTTGATAACGGGCCGGTGGCTGGTTATCAAACTGCCAGCGGGCGTCCTTGCTCAGTTTTGCATACTGAAGCATAAAGGCTTCGGTCTCTGCCAGCTCGCCTACGACAGGCATGTAATCGTTGCTGGCACAGCGCCAGCTGACGCGGCCTTCGGTCAATGGCTTATGGCTCAGTGCAGCAGAGAGCTGCGGTAATGCCACGGCCAGTTTAGTCAGGTTGTATTGCACATCGGTATTGCGCAGTTCTGTGTCACTGTCTTTAAGTCCGAAGGTCGCGCCAAAACAGTACTGATCACCCAGTGGCGGGGATATATAGCCGTCAGCACAGACCACGGTCTTTAATGTTGGCAGCTCGGCGGGTACTGTCGCATGGGTAACCTGACCACGGATCGGTTTCAGTGGCAGGTCAGCGCTCTGGGTAAAGCGCAGGCTATCAGCGGCGCAGCAGACGATAACAACATCGGTGCAGAGCGTGCGCTGGATACCTTGCAGCTGCCATTTATGTGAATCGATATTATAGCTTAGTTGTTCGACTGGCCAGTCACAGTGCAGCTCTATCAGTGGGTGGCTGGCCAGCTTCTGGCACAGTGCAACCGGGTTAACCCAGCCCGCATCCGGGTAGAACAGGGCAGGCTGTTTGATTTCAAGCCCCGCAATCTCACCGGCCAGGGCCGGGCTGAGAGGTTGCAGCAGTTCGCCAGGAATATGGCCAGCGCGAATAATCTGATCGAAACGATGGCTGACCTTATCGTTCTGGGCGGTCAGCATAACGCCACAGTCGTCCCAGAAGCTGCGTTGTGGGTCCAGCTGGTTGAGCCAGCGCTGGCTGTATAGCATGCCGCATAAATGCAGACGAGGCTGTTTGGTGGCTTCCAGGCTGGGCTTGGCGTACAGCGCGCCCTGACGATTGCCGGAGCCATTACTGGCAGGCTGAGGTGCGCGTTCCAGCACCCGGACTTTGCGTCCACGCTGGGCCAGGGACCAGGCGGTGCATAAGCCAGCCAGACCGGCACCGATAATGGTGATTTCTGCATCGACAGAGATGGGTTGCGGTCGCTGAAACCAGGGCGCTGGCTGAGGGGGCTGGGGGGCTGGAGTGAACTGGCCAACCAGCATCTCTCGCTTCAGGCCAAAGCCGGATATTTTGCGGACCTCAAAGCCAGCCGCCTGCAGGCCTCGGCGCACAACACTGGCAGAGGTAAAGGTTGCGAACGTGGTGCCGGCATGGGAACAGCGGGCGATATTTTCGAACAGCGTTGGCGTCCACATGTCCGGGTTCTTGGCTGGGCTAAAGCCATCCAGAAACCAGCCGTCGACCTGGGCATCGAGCAGGGGCAGGCAATCATCGGCTTCACCCAGCATCAGGGTCAGCTGAACCCGACCACCATCGAGTACCAGTCGGTGAAAGCCTGCCAGTGCCGGTGGGTATTGCTCAACCAGCTGCCGGGCACCTTCTGCCAGCGCGGGTTGCTGCGCCAGTGCCTGTTGCAGGTCCTGACGCTGCAGTGGGTACTTTTCCACTGAGATAAAATGCAGCTGCTGTTCCGGGCTGCTGTGTTTGAGCCACAATTCCCGGGCGCAAAGGAAGTTCAGGCCGGTGCCGAAGCCGGTTTCAGCCAGGGTAAAGTGACGGCCACTAAACTGGGCAAAGCGCTCGGGTAACCGGTTACTCTGCAGGTAGACATAGTCGGTTTCAGCCAGGCCGCCATCTGAATTAAAATAGTAGTCGTCAAACTGGTCTGAGATCGGGGTGTCGTCCTGCCAGCTCAGGCGGGCCGGTTCAATCAGGCTATGCTTCATAACGAAAATGTTACCATTTGGTGGTATTCTGCGCGCAGATAAACGGTGTTAACGCCCTGTGGGGCGGCACCGGGTGTGCTGTGGCCGGCAATCCTAACATGATTGATGCAGCCCGCGCATTGAGTGACCTACGACAGGCCAGGGCTGGCTTAAACGCAATAGACGGTATAGATATGCTGACGCTAGAAGGTAAAAAGATCTGTGTGCTGGGGTTAGGCTATGTGGGCCTGCCACTGGCAGTTGAGCTGGGCAAGCAGATGCCAACCACCGGTTTTGATATTAATCAGCCGCGGGTTGCGCAGTTACAGTCAGGTCATGACAGTACGCTGGAAGTCGAGCCTGAGTTACTGGCTGAGGCGACACAGCTGAGTTTCACGGCTGAGCTGGCAGATGTTGCCGAGTGTGATGTGTACATCGTGACCGTACCCACCCCCATTGATGAGCATAAGCAGCCAGACCTCAGCCCGCTGCGCAGCGCCAGCGCCGCCATCGGCCAGGTATTGTCTGCGGGCAACATCGTCATTTATGAGTCCACGGTTTATCCGGGGGCCACGGAAGAAGTCTGTGTACTGGAGCTGGAACGAGTGTCTGGCCTGCGCTACAACGAAGACTTTTTTGTTGGCTACAGTCCGGAGCGTATTAATCCGGGTGACAAGCAGCATCGCTTGCCGACCATTACTAAGGTGACCTCAGGCTCCACTCCGGAAGTGGCCGAGCTGGTCGACCAGCTCTACCGTAAGGTGATTACTGCGGGCACCTATAAAGCCAGCAGTATCAAAGTAGCAGAAGCGTCCAAGGTGATTGAAAACACCCAGCGGGACCTGAATATTGCCCTGGTCAATGAGCTGTCGATCATCTTTGAGCGGATTGGCGTGGATACCGTTGAGGTACTGGAAGCGGCGGCTACCAAATGGAACTTCCTGCCGTTTCGTCCAGGCCTGGTGGGCGGTCACTGTATCGGTGTGGATCCCTATTACCTGACGTATAAAGCCCAGTCACTGGGCTATTTCCCTGATGTGATACTGGCAGGACGGCGGATCAATGACGGTATGGGGCAGCATGCCGCCTCCCGAGTGATCAAGAAAATGGTACAAAAAGGCATTACAGTGCCGGGTTCCCGTTTGTTGATTCTGGGGCTGAGCTTCAAAGAGAACTGCCCGGATATTCGTAATACGCGGGTTGTGGATCTGCTGGAAGAGTTCCGTGACTATCAGATTGACGTCGATATCCATGACCCCTGGGTCAATGCGGACGATGCGCGCCATGAATATGGTATTGAGCTACAGCCAGTGCTGGAAGAAGGGGGATATGACGCCATTGTATTGGCTGTAAACCACGCACAGTTCCAGCAGATGGGCGCGGCGCAGATCCATTCGCTGGGTAAAACTGAGCATGTACTGTTTGATGTGAAATCAGCCTTGCCTGCTGCTCAGAGCGACGGGCGTCTGTAATACTGGCTTTCAGTCGATATAAAAACGGCGATACAGGGAAACCTGTATCGCCGTTTTTTGTTGCCATTTGTCAGGCTTACTGTGCCACGGGCTGCTTCAGCGTTTCCTGGTAAGGTGGCCAGCCCATCGGCTTGCCGCCCAGCACATGCAGGTGGATGTGATAGACCGTCTGGCCACCATGTTCGTTACAGTTGAACACGGTACGGTAGCCGTCGGCTGCGAAGCCCATCTGTTGTGCCAGGCTGGCAGCGGTCTGCACCATATGGCCGACGACCAGTCGATCTTCATCGGTGATGTCGTTCAGGGTCGGGATGCGCTTTTTCGGTACGACCAGGAAATGGGTCGGGGCCTGCGGGCTGATGTCATTGAAGGCGATCACCTGATCATCTTCAAAAATAATATCCGCTGGAATCTGACGGTCGATGATTTTCAGAAACAGATCGTCCATATCACTCTCACGTAATCGATGAATTTTGCTCAGTATAACGCTGACGTGGGCGTACGGTAATCTTTGCTTTAGTGGCACAGAGTACAGCGCGCTGTACTCTGTGCGGTGGTCAGATCACGGCAGGTACATCGGTGTGCCGAGGTGGGCAGTGATAGGCCTGAGCGACTTCGCCGTCAGGGTTGGTTGATTCCATGCAGACATCAAAGCCCCACAGCCGATGCATATGCCGCATCACTTCACTGGTGCTTTCGCCCATGGGCTGTCCACTATGCATAAAGTGACGCAAAGTCAGGGAACGGTCGCCTCGGACATCCACGTTATAGACCTGAATGTTGGGTTCGCGGTTGCCCAGGTTGTACTGGGCGGCCAGATCTTCGCGCACCTGGCGATAACCGAGCTCGTTATGAATAACTGAGACTTTCAGCGTCGGGTTACTGGCATCATCCAGGATGGTAAACAGCTTCAGCTCACGAATCAGTCGAGGTGACAGATACTGCAGAATAAAGCTTTCATCCTTGTAATTGCGCATCGCGTGGTGGATCGCATCGAGCCAGGGGGTTCCGGCCAGGTCGGGGAACCATTCCCGATCTTCATCGGTGGGTTCCTCACAGATACGACGGATATCCATCATCATATGGAACCCCAGCGTATAGGGGTTCACGCCGTTGAAATAAGGGCTGTCGAAGGGAGGTTGATACACCACGCTGGAGTGGGAGTGCAGGAACTCCATCATAAAGCCGTCGTTGACCAGTCCTTCGTCATACATGGTATTCAGCAGGGTGTAGTGCCAGAAGCAGGCCCAGCCCTCATTCATTACCTGGGTCTGTTTTTGTGGATAGAAGTATTGGGCGACTTTACGCACGATGCGCACAATCTCCCGTTGCCAGGGTTCCAGCAGCGGGGCGTTCTTTTCCACGAAATAGAGCAGGTTTTCTTCTGGTTCGGCAGGAAAGCGGCTGATCATTTCCTCGGCACTTTCCTGTTTCTGTGGAATGGTGTTCCATAGCTGATTGAGATGGCGCTGAGTGTATTCTTCTCTGGCCTGCTGGCGCTCACGTTCTTCTGCTGGTGTTAGGGGTGTCGGCCGCATATAGCGGTTAACACCGTAATTCATCAGTGAGTGGCAGGAGTCCAGCAACTCTTCGACGGCCTGTACACCATGGCGTTCTTCACATTTGGCGATATAGTTTTTGGCGAAGAGCAGGTAGTCGATTATCGATGAGGCATCGGTCCAGGTCTGGAACAGGTAGTTGCCTTTAAAAAATGAGTTGTGACCATAGCAGGCGTGGGCGATTACCAGCGCCTGCATGGTCATGGTGTTCTCCTCCATCAGGTAGGAGATACAGGGCTCAGAGTTAATCACTATTTCGTAGGCCAGCCCCATTCGGCCACGTTTGTAGTTCTGCTCGGTGTCGACAAACTGTTTGCCGAACGACCAGTGATTATAGTTCAGGGGCATACCCACCGAGGAGTACGCATCCATCATCTGCTCAGAGGTGATGACCTCAATCTGATTCGGGTAGGTATCCAGCTTGAACTCGGCCGCGATGCGGCCTAGCTCTTCGTCATAACGCTGGATCAGCTCGAAGGTCCATTCAGGACCGGTTGATATCGGTTCCTTTTTTTTACTCATGCCGCGCCCTCCGTTTTCTTCTCGAAGAGTTTGCGGAATACCCCGTAGATATCCGCCGGGTCTTCGATCTGATGCATGGCGAAGTTTTCGTTCCAGCGCTGCTGCAGCTGCTCGTACTCTACCCACAGGTTCTGGTGTGGCCCGGTGGTAATCTCCACATAGGAGAAATACTGCACGTGAGGCAGGATACGCTTATCCAGAATGCGACCACAGACATCGGAATCACCGTCCCAGTTATCCCCATCGGAGGCCTGGGCTACATAGACATTCCAGTCGGTGGCGTTGTAGCGTTCTTCCAGGACATCAGCGGTCAGGTTCAGGGCGCTGGAGACAATGGTGCCACCGGTCTCTCTGGAGTAGAAAAATTCTTGCTCATCCACTTCTTTTGCGTGGGTGTGGTGACGGATGAAAACCACTTCAATGTGCTTATAGTTACGCTTCAGGAACAGATATAGCAGGATAAAGAACCGCTTGGCCATATCCTTGATGCTTTGGGTCATGGAGCCTGAAACATCCATAACACAAAACATTACTGCTTTACTGGAGGGTACTGGCACCCGGATCGTATTGTTGTACTTGATATCAAAGTCGTCTATCCAGGGCAGGCGCTTAATCAGCGCTCGCTGTTCTTCTATTTCCAGTCGCAGTTTTGCCACCTGCTCTTCAGCATCGCCATTGGACATTCTCAGCTGAATGGACTCAATTTCGCGTTCCAGCTCACGAATACGACGTCGCTCTTTACCGGACAGTGCGATACGGCGCATATTCGCCGCGCGCAGTGAGCGGATAATATGGATCTTGTCCGGTGAGCCTGCGTTAGTGAAGCCCGCCCGGCGGGTTTCCCACAGGGTGGCATCCTTGAGCTGTTTCTTAACAAGGTAAGGCAGCTCCAGTCCTTCAAACATAAAGTCGAGGAACTCGTCCTGATTGATCTGGAAGGTGAACTCGTCGTCACCTTCGCCCTGGTTACTGGCGTTGCCGGAGCCTGCACCGCCGCCTCCACCGCCTCCCTGGGGTCGCTGGAATTCATCACCAGGTACAAACTCTTTGTTGCCGGGAAACACCCGTTTACGGATACCGCCCTCACCATGGTGAAAGCTGGGCTCGGAAATATCACGACGTGGGATGGTAACGCTGCCGCCTTTGTCCATGTCGGTGATTGAGCGCTGGTTTACAGAGTCTTCAACCGCTTCTTTGATGTGCTTGCGATAACGACGCAGAAAGCGCTGACGGTTGACTGTGCTCTTTTTCTTCGCGTTCAGGCGGCGGTCGATGATATAGCTCATGTTCGCTCCCCCCTGGGGCTGTGTAATGCCTGGCATAGTGCCGGATACTGCGATGGTGTGGTGCGAGCCGGGTTATGGCCTGCACCTGTGCAGCGTCTGACCAGACGCCGGGGCTGACCCCATTGTGGTTCTGTTCTCTGGGCGCAAGTCGGGCAGCCGCAGCTGCCCGGGCTCAGCGTTGCTATACAGCGTTACTGAGATTTACGCACACGGATATACCACTCGGAGAGCAGCCGCACCTGTTTCTCGGTGTAACCGCGCTCTGTCATCCGTTTGACGAATTCGCTGTGTTTCTTCTGATCTTCACCGGAGGCCTTGGCATTGAAGGAGATTACCGGTAGCAGATCTTCGGTATTGGAGAACATTTTCTTCTCGATCACGGTGCGCATTTTCTCATAGCTGCTCCATGCCGGATTCTTGCCGTGATTACCGGCCCGGGCGCGCAGTACGAAGTTGACGATTTCGTGGCGGAAGTCTTTGGGGTTGCTGATACCCGCTGGTTTTTCAATTTTCTCCAGCTCT
This sequence comes from Neptuniibacter sp., assembly GCA_024686055.1. GTDB lineage: Bacteria > Pseudomonadota > Gammaproteobacteria > Pseudomonadales > Balneatricaceae > Marinobacterium_C. The sequence goes on along the minus strand of JAIBDV010000036.1, from coordinate 3,542 downwards.
TCGTTGATTGATACGCGGTCGAGAATGTCGCCTGTTTCAGGGTCACGGTATTCCTGGTCCTGAATCCAGAAATCAGCATAGGTGACATAGCGGTCAAAGATGTTCTGGCCGTACTCGGAGTAGGATTCCAGATAAGCGGTCTGGATTTCTTTACCCAGGTACTCGATGTATTTGGGTGCGACGTACTCCTTCAGGAAACCCAGGTAGCGCTCTTGCAGTTCGGCTGGGAACTGCTGCTGTTCAATCTCTTTTTCCAGTACATACAGCAGGTGTACCGGGTTGGCTGCGATTTCTGCCGGGTCAAAATTGAATACCTTGGACAGAATCTTGAAGGCGAAACGGGTCGAGAGCCCATCCATGCCTTCGTCCACCCCGGCTGCATCTTTATATTCCTGCAAAGATTTGGCTTTAGGGTCGGTATCTTTGAGGTTTTCACCATCATAGATGCGCATTTTTGAGTACAGGCTGGAATTTTCCGGCTCTTTTACCCGCGACAGTACGGTGAACTGGGCCAGCATACTCAGGGTGTCAGGTGCGCAGGGCGCTTTGCACAGAGTGCTGTGTTCCAGCAGTTTGCTGTATATATTGATCTCTTCGGTAATCCGGGTGCAGTAGGGCACCTTGACGATATAGATACGGTCAATAAACGCTTCGTTAGTTTTATTGTTACGGAAGGTTTGCCACTCAGATTCGTTGGAGTGGGCCAACAGAATTCCTTCAAACGGGATCGCCCCCATACCCTCGGTGCTGTTGTAGTTACCTTCCTGAGTGGCGGTCAGCAGCGGATGCAGCACTTTAACCGGTGCTTTGAACATCTCGACAAATTCCATCATGCCCTGGTTGGAACGACACAGTGCGCCGGAGAAACTGTAGGCGTCCGGGTCATGCTGTGGAAAATCTTCCAGTTTACGGATATCGACTTTACCGACCAGGCTGGAGATATCCTGGTTGTTCTCATCACCGGGTTCGGTCTTCGCCACTGCGATCTGGTCGAGAATGGATGGGTAGAGTTTGACCACTCGGAACTGGGACAGATCACCGCCGAACTCATGCAGACGTTTCACCGCCCAGGGTGACATAACCCCTTTGAGACAGCGGCGTGGGATACCGTACTCCTGCTCCAGTAAATCGGCGTCTTCGGCAGGGTTGAACAGCCCCAATGGGGATTCGAATACGGGCGAACCCTTGATCGCATAAAAGGGTATCTGCTGAATCAGATACTTCAGCCGCTCAGCCAGCGAGGATTTACCACCGCCAACAGGGCCCAGCAGGTACAGAATCTGTTTACGTTCTTCGAGGCCCTGTGCGGAATGCTTAAAGTAGGAAACAATGTTTTCAATTGCTTCTTCCATGCCATAGAACTCGCTGAAAGCCGGGTAACGCTTCATCAGCTTATTGGAAAAAATCCGGCTGGTGCGTGGGTCCAGAGCGGTATCGACCATCTCCGGTTCACCAATGGCGTGCAGCATGCGTTCTGCAGCGCTGGCGTAAACGCTGGGGTCCTGTTTACAGAGCTGCAGATACTCCTGCAGGCTCATCTCTTCTTCTTGCGTGGTGGAATAGCGTGATTTGTAGTGGTCGAAAATGCTCATAATGTTCACCTTCCTTATCTGCTCTGCACTGAGAGTCGGCTGGCACTACTTCAATTACTACGATGGGGCACATCGTCAGAAACGCATCTCAGATTCTTTAAGTCGCTTGGTCGCTGCTATTTGTGGACGAGCCTTAAATCAGCGACTGCGTAACAGTTTAGTTCAGATCTCAGGTTGTCAACCTGGCTTAACACTTATGACAGCAGAGCTCATTATTGATTCATACGAATTAGGGGTGTTCGTCAAACGGTTGTTCGAGTTTTTTGATCAGTGCGGCGAGGAAACGTGCGGCTTCACCGCCGGTGGCAACCCTGTGGTCAAAGGTTAGTGACAACGGCATCAGCCGGTGTATCTGTAAAGCACCGTTGACAGCGACGGGCTGTTCGCGGATGACGCCGGCACCCAGAATTGTGACCTGTGGGGGTACGATAATCGGCGTAGCGTAGCGTCCAGTAAGGGTGCCAAAATTGCTCAGGGTAATGGTCGCCCCCTGCAGTTCGCTGGCCGGTATCGTGCGCGCCCGGACATCCGCGCGCAGGCGTTCCAGCCCATTGCGCAGGTCACTGGTGGTGCGTGTACTGATATCCCGTAGCACCGGGACAAACAGCCCTTTGTCAGTATCTACCGCGACGCCCAGCTGCACAGCCTCATGCTGACGCAGGGTCATATTCTGGCCGTCAAACCAGCTGTTCATGATAGGAACGTCGGCGCAGGCGCAGGCCATGGCCTGAATCAGGCGCATGGTAATATCGCTGTCGGCGGGCCAATGGTGGATGTCGGCATCCTCAAAAATAGTCACCGGGACCACTTCAGCATGAGACTGACTCATCGTACGGGCCATCTGTTTACGAACGCCCTTCAGGGCTTCCACCGGGCCATGCAGGCGGTTCATATCCGCGGTTTTCTGTACATCATCCGGGGTGATATGCCCTCCCTGACCACTGCCGCTCAGTGTACTCAGGTCAACCCGTAGCCGTTGCGCCAGTGCCCGAACGGCGGGAGTTGCCTGAATGCTCTGGTGATTACGGCTGCTGGGGGCTGCGCCGATAATAAAACTGTCCTGGGTTGAGCTGGTGGGCTGGGAGGTACTGATCTCACCTACCACGGTACCGGTGTCTTCCTGCTCTTCATTGGCAAATTCAACCAGTGGTTCACCGGTATGAATGGTGTCACCGGCCTGGCCAAACAGGTGTGCGATTTCACCGTCCTGAGGCGAAGGTACTTCGATGATGGCTTTAGCCGTCTCAACGGAGACCATAATCTGATCGGTGCTGACCTGATCGCCTTCCTGTACATGCCATTCCAGAATATCGGCTTCTGGCAGACCTTCACCCAGGTCCGGGAGTTTGAAATATTTCATGGCGTTCTCCTGATCCGTATCCCTGTGCTGCTCAGCGTTTAGCTAAATGCCAGTGTTTGCTGGGCGCTCTCGATAATGTCCTGAGTGTTGGGCAGATAATGTTGTTCCAGTCGGTAATAGGGCATGACGGTGTCATAGCCGGTAACTCGATTAATGGGGGCTTGCAGGGCCAGCAGGCCCTTTTCGGCCAGAATAGCTGAGATCTCTGCGCCGACACCGCCGCTGCGAGGGGCTTCGTGGATGATCACGCAGCGGCCGGTTTTCTGTACTGAGGCCAGCAGGGTTTCGCTGTCCAGCGGGCTGACGGATGCCACATCAATCACTTCTGCGCTGATGCCCTGGTCAGCCAGCTGGTCAGCGGCCTGCAGTGTTTCGGTGATCATCGCGCCCCAGCTGATCAGGGTAATATCGCTGCCTTCACGCAGGGTAAAGCAGGTATCCAGCGGCAGGGGGATACCGTTATCGTCAACGGTCTGTTTACTGGTCCGGTAGATCCGCTTGGGTTAGAGAAAAATGACCGGGTCGGGGCATTCAATGGCGGCCAGTAACAGGCCGTAAGCGCGCGCTGGGGATGAAGGAATGACCACGCG
>JAIBDV010000336.1 GCA_024686055.1 Neptuniibacter sp. | reverse complement strand
GGAGCGGCATCAAACATACCTACAATCAGTTTAACGATATTGCTGCGATCAACTGCGGTTATTTCCATAGATTACTTCAGCTCTGTAATGATGTCGGTTTTGAGCTTCGATATGCTTCTTCTAGAAATTGCCCAGCCATCAGATCAACGCATGATGTTATAACAAGCAAAGCATATCACTACGGTAGTGGCGGGAAGGCGCAGTTTTCGGGTATAGGGCATTGATACCAAGACGTGTAAATATCTGTATCAATATTTGTCATGCAGACACCTACACAAACGTTCAGCACAGCGGGCTGAATCTTTAAATCATGTCTGCTAACAAAACGAAGGCAACTTAGAATAGTCAGAACAAAGTCCTCCTGACAGAGGGGCCTTCCCTGAAGAGCATTTTCATACTCTTTTTTATCTACCGCGTTTAAAAGTAGAAGCCAACCTTAAGAATTTCCAACAAAAAATCGTAGTATGTCGTTTTTTTCATGCGCCAGATCAACAATCTGGCATGTATGGTGCTGTCATTGATGCGTCCACCAAAATAATCGTAACTAAGGCGGGGACAGGGGATACGGGTTTAACCCGCACCCTAACACTCGATTTTGACCTATTTCTGTCGTGGTAATTTACTCTGTCCTTTTGATCGCCGTCTCCGTATTCAGATCAGCCTCACCAGAAAGCCTCAGAACCTCAGCCCGCGCGCGATCTCGCAAAGCTAACGCCTGCTGCCAGAGGCTTTTTCCGTTCCCAACACGACTGGAGATCGGTTCACCGATGGAGATGATGATATGCCCCCGCCTTGGGAACCAGCTGTTCGCACGGAGCATGGATCGTGTTCCCCTTATCGCCACAGGCACCACCGGCAGCTGCTGCTGGCACGCTGTTGTAAATGCACCAAGATGGAAGGACCTGAGACCGGGCACGCGAGTGAATGTACCTTCCGGGAAAAAGAAAAGAGGCGTACTCCCTCCAACCTGATTCGCCAACCGAGTGATATCAGCATGACCCTGATCAGGGTCGAAACGAGCAACAAATTCGATACCGATCTTACGCAGCAGAAAAGCAATCAATTTCTTCTCTTCTAATTCCCCTTTGGCGACAAACCGTACACAGCGCGGCAAAAAACCCACCAGTGCGTAGCCATCCAGATAACTGGAATGATTGCAGACAAAAATACAACCTTGCCCCTGCGGCGGCAGGTGCTCAGCGCCTTCAAGCCGCACTGAAGTGCCCGTTAGCACGCCCAGAAGCCGGACCGCCTGCCGAATCACCCACCAACGTAACTCCACGCCGGGCAGCAACAGAAATGGCGGCAGAGCCAGGCAAAGCAGCAGACCGTAAAGGCTCCAGCCATAGACGGCAAACGCTGAGTTCAGAAACCGCTGCCATAACCTACCCAATCGTCCAGCCAGCCCCACCCGACCGATGCGCAGCCATTGCAACCAGTGACTTTCTGGTATCTCGCTGAGATTGCCGCCTTCATACAGCGCCTTACAGGCGGAACGGCGTACCTTGCCGCTGGATGTTTTCAGCACACGATTTGGTAGTACCAGCAAGACCTCATCCACCGGCTGTCCCAACAGATCTACAGCGAGCCGATTAATTTCATTACTCAGCTCCGCGCGACGAGAATCATCCTGCTGCCGGGTTTCTGCCATCACCACCAGGCGCTCAGTGCCTCGCTTGGGGCTCCGGCTACCAAAGACCACTACGCCGCCTTTACGGATTCCCTCCATGCTTCCTATCGCAGTTTCTAATTCCGCCGGATGAATATTGCGTCCCGCCAGTATAATCAGGTCCTTCTGTCTGCCGGTCACATAGAGTTCGCCTTCCGAGATATAACCAAGATCACCTGTTTCGAGCCAGTCACCATGAAACAGGACGGCGGTTTGCTCCGGGTTACGATAGTAGCCACTGGTTGAAGAGGGCCCCTGAAACTGAATCCGCCCTTCCTGTCGGTCTGGCAATTCCCGGTCACGGTCATCCACCACCCTAAGCTGATGCAGTGGCAACGCCCTTCCACAGGCGACCACTTCAATCGCTCCTTTCTCGTCAGCAGTGCTGGGCTCTGCCCAACCTGTGCGAGTAAAACGTTCACGCGCAATCAGACTCACCTTGGGTCCTCGCTGCAGAGTCGGAAACGCTAACCCTACGGTACTCTCAGCCAAACCATACACCGGCATCATCGCCTCGGATTTAAACCCACAAGCAGAAAATCGTTCACCAAATGCACGTAATGTCTGAGGACTGACAGGTTCTGCTCCGTTAAAAGCACAACGCCAGGAAGAGAGATCAAGCTGCTGGCGTGTCTCATCTTCGATTAGACGGACACAGTGTTCATAACCAAAATTAGGTGATGCTGATAAGGTACCCCGAAAGCGGTGGATCGCTTCCAGCCAACGCTGAGGTCGGGCAACAAAGCTAAGAGGCGACATAATGACCAGTTGCGCGCCATGATAGAGACTGCCGAACCAGGCCCCAATCAATCCCATATCGTGATAAAGCGGCAACCAGCTGACAAACACATCGCTGGAATTGGCCTTTACCACTTCCCCCATAGCGCGTACGTTCGCCAGCAAGTTGGCATGAGTCAGCACCACCCCTTTGGGTGTTCCTGTGCTGCCGGAGGTATACTGCAAAAAGGCGATATCCTCTGCGTGCAGTTTCGGCAGATCCGGGATATCACTATCGTTTTTTACCGCCGTTGCCGTCACCAGATGACGTAACGATCTCACCCGACTCAGCAGTAAACCGGCAAACGGTAAGGCTTCGGCCTGAGTCAGCATGATCCCGGCAGCTGCGTTCTGAACAATACTGACATGCCGGTTAAGATGATCTTCAATCTGACTGGTACGGCCCGGCGGATAGATCGGACAAGGGATACCGCCTGCGTACAGCACACCAAAAAAGCAGTAAAAATAGTCTTCGCAAGTCGGAAGCATCAGAACAACCGGCTCCTGAGGCCTTAAGTCCAGCTTTTGTAAGCCTGATGCAACCCGCATCGCTCCCACCTTCAGCTGACGAAAGCTGATCGTGGTACCCTCACTATCCGGGTCGTAAAGCCGTATGTGGGTTCGGTCTGGATGGTTTAGCAGATGCCATTCCAGAACGTCAGTAAGGGTCTCTGCTTGCTCAGGCACAAGGCAGGAATCCTGCAACACTACATCAACACGCTCAACCTCGGGCAAAACGGAGCCTGCTCGGCATTGCCCTCCCTGAATGGCTCTTAGAAGATCACGAGGCGTATCTGCACTGCTTAGCAGCGCGTCTGGGATCGCCACCTCAAATGTACGCTCAAGACGCAGCAACAACTCAACCCTGCCGAGGCTGTCAAAAGCGAAATCTTTATCCAAAGAACTGTCCAGATTCAGCTGAGCAGAAAGATGCTGCTGGGGATGTAACTCGCGTGCGACCTGCTTTACCGTTCGCAGGAGTTCGGTGGCAACACTCTGTGTTGTCCGGCTTGGATTATCCTTCAAAACTACCTCACTAGAGGTCGGTGCTCAGATATTAGTATAGGAAGATTGCTTCTATTAAGGGGGATTAGCGGCGGACGGGAAATTAAAAGCCTAAGGAACATATGAATAAGCTTTCAGCCTTAAGGCTGTTCATACGTGCTACCACATACTGATGAGACATCACGTGGCATTCCAACTCAGCGTCTCAGATAATGAATACCATCGCACATCGCAGATACAAAAAAGCCCCGGTCGCTAAACTAGGGCTTTTTCGCTGTAAATTCGGATGGCGGTGAGGGAGGGATTACTTCGCCCCTCCGGGGCCAGCGTCTCAAGCTCCGCTGTTGTCTCGCTAAGCTCACCTGCGCGGCGCGGGTCGATACCACGAGGGTTCTCACCCTCCCTTCAGATATCGCAGAAACAAAAAAGCCCCGGTCGTTAAACCAAGGCTTTTTTGTTATAAATTCGGATGGCGGTGAGGGAGGGATTCGAACCCTCGATACCTTGCGGTATACACACTTTCCAGGCGT
>JAIBDV010000314.1 GCA_024686055.1 Neptuniibacter sp. | reverse complement strand
GCCTGAGTGAAGCCTCCGGCGTCGGTCACGTTATCCCCGGTTTCGACAAAATTCTTGATCGCGGTATTGATGGCCTGATCGCCGATATTACCGCCAAACAAAGTGAGCACAGCAGCGACAGCGCCAAAGAACTCTGCCAGTCCGCCATTATTACCCTTAAAGGCATCAGTGATTACTGCCTGCGTTATTCCCAGCTGGCGCGCGAGATGAAACGTGCCTGCTGCAAAGTGGGCCAGCGTCAGGAACGTAACAACCTGCGTGCCATCCAGAGACGGATGAAGCGCCTGGCGCACCACAAGCCAGACTCCATGACCGCAGCCCTCCAGCTGATCTACACCGTTCACTGCAGCCTGCACCTCAATGGCGAACCCACCTCACTGGGCCGTATCGACCAGCTGCTCTACCCGTTCTACCAGGCAGACGTTAAAGCCGCACGCCTGACTGAGCAGGAAGCCCAGGAAGTGATGGATGCGTTCTTTATCAAGCTGGATGAGAAGGTTCAGCAGAATCGGCTGCACGTGGAAGATCACCAGGCCTTCGGTAACCTGGCCATGGGTGGCAGCTCCGGCCCTTACCCTCAGGGTGGCGGCATCAACCAGTGGGTACAGCAGCTGACCGTTGGCGGCGCTGTAGCCGATGACGCAGAAGTATCGACCAGTGCCTACAACACCCTGACCAGCCTCTGCCTGCGCTCCGCTGCTCGCCTGCCGTTAAACGCGCCCTGCCTGTCATTGCGGGTACGCCCAGATATGGATGAAGCGATCATCGAAGATGCCGCCAAGGCCATCTTATCCGGTGGTGCTCACCCGATCCTGCTCAACGATGAGCAGTTTATCGAAGGGATTCGCCAGAGCGGCGACAATGTCGGCGGGCCAGACATGGCCACTGATACTGAGGGTCGCTGGAACTCCACCGTCTCGCTCAAATCCGCCCGTAACTACGCCTGTGATGGCTGTTACGAACCGCAGTTCCCAGGTGAGAACTGGTTTGCGCTGGGTGGCATGAACACCCTGCAGCCACTGGAGCTGGCGCTTAACAAAGGTCGCACCTATGCCTCCGCCGGTATGGGTTACCTGCGTGGCCAGACCATCTCATTCACCTCACCCGACCCGGCTGAGATTCAGTCATTCGATGCGCTGTATCAGCTCTACCTCAAGCACTTCGACTGGAACAACCGTAAATCGGCTCAGGGCCAGCTCGGCACCTTTGGTGCCAACACCAAATTCTGCCCATCGCCGTTACTGTCGATCTTCATCGACGACTGTCTCGCCAGCGGTCAGGATTACTACGCAGGCGGTGCACGCTATAACATCTATGGTCCGTGCTACACCGCCCTCAGTGGCACCATCAACTCACTCTACGCCATCAAGAAAATGGTGTTTGATGAAGACTCTGCCGTGACCTCCCTGCCTGAACTGGTGGAATGCCTGAGCTGCGACTGGGGCCACAAAATGGTCGAGCCGTTTGTCAGCCAGATGGCCGGTGAAAGCCGTATTGCTGCCAAAGCCGACCGCTACAAACGACTGCGAGAGATCGCACTGGAACTGCCCCGTTATGGTCGTGGCGATGCCGAGATTGATGCGCTGGGCAACGAACTGATCAAGCAGATCGCAGACCGCTCGGTACAGACATTTACCGAACCGATGGAGAGCACCCGTGCGCGCCTGAAGCAACTGGCCGAAGAGATGGGCAGCACCGAGTTCCCGTTCGGGATTCAGATCCAGCCAGGGGTCGGCACCTTCGAGAACCATGTCGAAATGGGCCAGGGTTTTGGTGCCAGTGCCGATGGCCGTCGCATGAACGCCACCATCGCCTCTGACCTCAGCCCGACCCCAAGTCCATCGGACAAACCGGTTGAGCACCAGCTGGCCGAGTTCAGCAAATCGCTGGCCGGGTTTGAAAGCGAAGGCGTGGACAAACTGACCAACGGTGCACCAACGGACTTCAACATCGCCGAAGACTTCCCGCTGGACAGTGTGAAACAGATTATTCGCCAGTTTGCCGCCGGCTCCAGTGCCAATATTCTTACCGTCACCACCGCCTCGCCGGACAGCTTTAGCCGTGCCATGGATGATCCAGAGCGCTTTGATCTGCTGCGGGTACGTACCGGTGGCTGGTCCGAGTTCTTCACCGCCATGTTCCCCGATAAACAGGAACAGCACCGCCGTCGTCCACTGTCGACACCGGATGAAGCAACCCCTGCGGAATAACCTTCAGACGTAACGCTGGAACAAAAAAATGGCCGGACTGCACCCTGCAGCCCGGCCATTTCTTACCCAGCCCGTAATCACTCAGCTGGAAATCGAATTACCGATAACAGTAGGGCGATAGCGGAAAAACTGCACAATAATCACCAGCTTGATTACCGCACTGATCGTGCCCAGCATCAGCAGCGGCCAGCCATCTTCAAATCCCAGTACCAGGCCAAACGCCACATTGGCCAGATCTTTGGCCATAAACACCACATTCATCGGCAGTGATAGCGCCCCCGTCTGCTTAGTCTTAGCGAGTTTGCGAATCTGCTGAATACCCCCCTGCAGCATCAGCGCCGTTGCGCCCAGCGCCAGTACAATCGAGGTTGAGCGCCCCACCACCAGCAACTCCTGGCGGTAGATATAGGCCACCACCGCCAGCAACATACAGCCCACGCCGACCATAAACGGCAGCCGCTGCGACAGCGCCTGACGGTCGATATACAGCTCATACAACACCAGCAGGGTGATCAGCGCGGCAAACAGTCGAGTAACAAACATGTATGGCTCGATTTCATCCAGCATCATCGAGTACAGAAAGAACGCATAGAACGCGATAAAACTGGAGAAAAACGCATTGGCAGACAGCGACTGTGTGGCGAAACCCGCCCACTGATTTTCAGCCGACGCTTTACGTCGGCGAATACGACGGATCTGATCCACCAGTCCAAACAGGCAGCCAATAAAAAACACGGAGCTGAGCAGCCCGACAGCGTTATATAACATCCTTACCTCACTTCTGTTTACAACACAGGACCAGACAGGTCCCAAAATCCGGCCGCCGATCATACCCGATCAATTGCGTCCCACACACGCCCAGATACGACAGAAAGCCAGGTACAGCCAATATTCATCCATTTTGTTGAATATCTGTCCCTGTTCGCCCCAATCAACGACGGTGTAAAGTCAGCGGCCCTCAACTCAGCAGCAGGCCTTAGCATGGATATTATCTACCTCGACCAGCCCCTGGACGACACCGAGCGCGCGGCGCTGCTGTTCGCGGGTCATCTGCTGATCTACCGTAATATCCCGGCGATGCGCCAGCTCATAGACGAAACAGATCAGCAGTTGCGCCACATACTCGGTGGGCTGGACCCAGTATTTGCCCAGCATCAGCTCTCGCCCGAGCAATTTCTGCAACTGACCGGTGAGGCGCAGACGGCCTTTCGCACTAGCGGCCACAACCGCGCGCTATTTTTTCAGGCACTGGCCCAGTGTGGTGTTGATCTGAGTCAGACTTGTTATGACCACTTCCCTATGCGCATCGTGCCCGGCCGCCAGAGCCACCAGGGGGCGATGACCGCCGCCATCGGCCACCACCGCGACAGCTGGGGCAGCAATATTCAGAGCCAGCAGAACTGGTGGGCACCGTTATATCCGCTGGAGCCTGAGCGCAGCATCACCTTTTATCCAGACTACTGGCAGCAGCCGCTGGCCAATAACACCGCTCAATGGCGTTTTGCTGACTACCTGCAAAGCCGTAAACACACAGCAGCTGAACGCCAGGTGGCCTATCCTTCCGCCCCGCAACCCACCGAAACGGTAGATGAAAGCGCTGCGGTGAGAATCATGCTGGAACCTGGTGATGTGCTCAATTTCGCCAGCGCGCACCTGCACGCCAGCGCTCTCAACACCACCCAGGCCACCCGCTTCAGCGTTGAAATGCGCACCGTACATATTCCTGATTTACACCAGCAACGCCAGGCACCGAATATCGATAACCAGGGTGAGCCCGCCATGTATCCGTGGTTCAAAAGCATTGACGGTGGTGTGCCACTGAGTGAGCGGCTGGAGGGCCTGTGAAACAGGCAACGCGGGGTTAAAACTAAGGTATACTGCGCCGCTATAACGCCCATTTACTCATCAGGACAACTATGAGCATTCAAGAAATCTCGATTTCCAACAGCCAGAAGAAAAAACTGCAAAAAGCGATCGATAATGAACAGATCCTGATTCAGGAAGAGAACGGTGATCTGGTGATGCTGGTTAGCGCATACCTCAAGTTTAAAGCCGGTAAAGAGCCAGCCCCGGTTGAAG
>JAIBDV010000008.1 GCA_024686055.1 Neptuniibacter sp. | reverse complement strand
TGCTGCCAGCGCACCAGCGCCTCCAGACCACAGACGCCGCCCCGCTTCAGATCGATCTGCGGCTGGTAGTACACCTGGATCTGATCATCCGCATCCAGTGCGGCATCCAGTGCGGCTTCCAGGCTGAACCGCTGGCGGGCTGCATCCGTCATTTGCTGGTTATAGAACTCATAGCGCCCTTTACCCAGCTCTTTGGCCCGATACATAGCGATATCCGCATGCTTTACCAGTGAGGTCGCATCCGGGGCATCCTGCGGGTACACCGCAATCCCCGCCGATGCACCAATTTTCAGCTCATGGCCTGAACCGGTGGTAATGGGCTGCGACAGGCTGTCGATCATCCGCCCCGCCCGGCTGGCCAGCGCATCCAGATCGGTGAAGTTTTCCATGATAATACTGAACTCGTCACCGCCCAGCCGTACCACGGTATCGCAATCACGGACCAGCCCACTGAGGATCTGCGCTACCTCCTGCAACAGCTCATCGCCAACATCATGGCCCAGGTTGTCGTTGATATGCTTGAAGCGGTCCAGGTCGATAAACAGCACCGCCACCGGGTCACCACTACGCCGGGCCCGTACAATGCCCTGCTCGAGCCGCTCACGGAACACCAGCCGATTGGGCAGTCCGGTCAGCAGGTCATGATGCGCCAGATAGTCGAGCCGCTCACGGGATGATTTCAGGTCACTGATATCGGAGAACACCGCAACGTAGTTACAGACCTGATCTGCGTCGTCTTTAACCGCGTTAATGTTGAGCCATTCGGTGTAAATCCGGCCCTCTTTATGACGGTTACTGATCTCTCCCTGCCAGTGCCCGGTCTCACTCAGAATTTGCCACATCGTTTTGTAAAAGGCTTCACCATGAGCACCGGAGCTGAAGGTTGATGGCGGTTTACCAATCAGTTCCTCCCGGCGGTAACCGGAGATCTTCTCCACCGCCCGATTGACACTGACAATCCGGTTGCGGGTATCGGTAATGATGATCCCTTCCATGGTGTTCTCAAACGCAATATGCGCCTGGTGTAACGCCATGTCCTGCTGTTTACGCTCGGTGATATCACGAATAACCGCCACAAAGTGCCAGCAATGGGCCTGCTGAAAACTGGAGAGCGCCACTTCCAGCCAGCGTTGTTCACCATTGTTCAGCGTCAGGCAGAATTCACGCAGCCGGCCTTTCGGGCTCAGCACCACGCCTCGTACCGCCTGGTAACGCTGTTCACGCAACCAGGCCAGATCGGCCTCGGCCAGGCTATCCCAGGGCAACGGTTCGCCACGCACCAGCTCCGCTTTGTGCTCCAGCACGTCGGCGGCTGCCCGGTTCCAGTATTCCAGCTGGCCCCGGCTGTCGACCATCAGAATGCCATCCATCGAGGCACTGAACAGCGAGTCAAAGCGGGTTTTGCTTTCGTGTAACGCCTGCCGGGCCTGCTCACGGGCGGTAATATCATGGATGATGGAGTACAGATAGCGATGCCCGTCGGCCATCACAATAGGCCCTGAATAAACCTCAACATCACGCACCCGGCCATTGGCCAGCCGGTGGCGAAAATGGAAATGACTGCGCTGCTCACGCTGCGCCTCATCCATCTCCTGCTGAATAGCCTCCGGGCTGAGAATATTGATCTGGCGGATACACATGCCGACCAGTTCACGACGGGGGTAGCGGTAATACTCCACGGCCGCCTGATTGGCATCGATGATCAGGCCATCGACCGGATCGACAATCAGTTCCACAGCCTTGTTACTGGCAAACAGCGCGCGGTATTTCTGCTCACTTTGCTCCAGCGCCAGCTGCATCCGTTTTTCAGAGGTTATATCCCGGTAGACCCCGGAAAAGCGCTCAACCTGGCCACGGCTGTTATAGTCCATCGCCCGGCCATTCGCTGAAATCCAGCGCCAGCTACCGTCACGCCTGACCCGGAATTCCAGCATCAGCACATTACCACTGTGACGCAGCTGGCGAGCCACATCCGCTTTGACTCGCGGCTGATCCTCAGGATGCAGGCTGCTGAGCCAGCTCTCAAAGTCGGTATCTTTACGCTGCTGCCAGCCATGGAGGTCTGCCGGCACGATGGCGCTGAACAGTAACCGGTGATTGTGCAGCGGAAAATAATCCCAGGGCCGCAGTTCGCCCCCCTGCAGCGCCAGCGACAGCTGGGTAAACGCACTGTTGACCTGCCCACGCTGGTAGCGGGTCCAGACCAGCCCCGCCACCAGCAGGCAGGTAATCAGCATACCGATCAGCAGCTGCTTGTCGAAACTCTGGCGCAGTTGCTGGCGATAGGTATCCGGCATGACCACCAGAATCGCCGCACTGTAGCGCCCGGCCAGATCCTGCACCGGCTGTACCAGCAAGGATAACTGGCCATGGGAGATCACCCCGGGCAACAGGCTGGCTAACTGACGCTGTACCGGCACCGAGTTCGGGCCCAGAAATGGCTGTAACCATTTCACTTCGCGATCACTGGCTTTCACATCCAGCTCAAAATCGTTGATCCCAGCCAGCGCCTGATAACTCAGGGAATGGTCCCGATTAGCCGCGAAAGATTGTTCAGGAATGGCAGAAAGGAAATAGAAGTGCGCACCCGTAAAAGCGGTCTGAATACGCGAGGCCATGACAGCCGGGCTAAAACCAACCTCCAGGCTGCCCTGGTACTGGCCCTGAGTAAACAGTGGGTACAGGCTGCGATAACCGCCCGAGGCACGGCCAGCCTCGTATACACTGACCGGTTTATGCTCACGCATCACCCGTACCAGCGCCGGACGTACCGAGAGTAGCGAGTCACCAAAACGTTCCGGCTGATGCAGCCGCAAGAAGCTGTTGCCGTTCGCATCATGGAACTGAAACTGGCGTACCTGTAACGCCTGCATCGCCGAAAACCGGGATTGCATCTGGGCCAGTAACTGCTGGCGACTGCGTGTAACCTCCACTGGACTGACACTGTTGGCTTCAACCATCCGGCTCAGTACCACCGGATCACGCTGTAGATCAGCCACCAGGGTATCAGCCGTTACCCGCGCCTGTTGCTCGAGGTTCTCACTGATCAGCTGCAGGCGATGTGACAGCTCGCGCTGATGACGCTCAGTTTCCTGCTGCATCTGCTGCCAGGGCAACCAGCCCAGCACCACCAGCAATGCCAGACCCAACAACAGACCCAGCAGTAACAGCACGCCATAACGGCCTTTAGATGCCTCCGGCGCTTCAGGTATTACACTCACGGATCCCTCACTTCGCCAACTGGCGTGTCCCTGCGTCTTGCGGCAACCCCTCAGAGCTGTATATCCAGCCCTGCCAGATCAAACTCAGCATCCAGCCGACGGCCAATGACATTGCCCATTACCAGATGTTGCGCGTATTGCATGTGTAAACAACGCACCTTGTCCCAGTTGGCGATACCACCAATACCATAACGATTGAACAGATCCAGAAAACCCAGTTCATCGATGCGAGCACGGTCGGCCGGGTCCATCGCCTGCCAGCGTGCCTCAACGTAGGCCCGCTGGTCCTGTTGATAGGCTTCATGCAAGTTACTATTTTCCGCCAGTTCGGCTTCTATTGCTTTGACCCAGCCCTGATCTTCAATCCGCGCCAGCGCCCGGTGCAGATCACGGCTGCAGAGCCAGTACAGGGTCGGAAACGGCTGTTCATCCACCAGCGAGCGCATCTGCAGTACGACAGGTATACCCGCCGCCGTCTGATGGGCAATGCTCACCAGACCTCTGGGAAAGCGACCCAGCTGTTGCTCGATCATCACCAGTTGTTGTTCCGTGGGTTTTATCACAGCTGTCATCCCGCAAATTGTGCCAGCACCGCAGAGTGTCCGTCTCGGCCCGTCTGGTGACGTTATAAATTCAATACGTACCTCTATTTCCACAGGTACACTTCGGTCAGCCGTCACCAGAGCGACCGGATAGCTGACCAGCGGGCGCTGATTCTACGGCCTTGTCCAGCCCCTGGCTATGCAACCTGTCGGCTAATTTGTTGCAGCTGCGTTATGGAACAGACGCCCGGCCAGCAGCCGGTTCAGACATTGCCGTATTCTTCGCCCCGGCCCAGCCAGCGCCACACCAGCTGCTGTGACTGCTGGGGGAACTGTTCCATCTGCCCGGCCAGCTCCCGTACCCGCCCCAGCAGATCACCATCACGCTGCAGATCGGCAATACGAAACTGCATATCGCCGGTCTGACGGGTGCCCAGCACTTCACCCGGACCACGCAGTTCGAGATCTTTCTCGGCGATTTTGAAGCCATCGGTGGTCTGGCGCATCACCGCCAGCCGCTCTTTGCCGGTTTGCGACAGGGGCAGCTGGTACATCAGCACACAGAAGCTTTCCACCGGGCCACGGCCGACCCGGCCGCGCAGCTGATGCAGCTGAGCCAGACCGAGTCGTTCCGGATTTTCGATAATCATCACGCTGGCATTGGGTACATCCACCCCCACTTCAATCACCGTGGTGGCCACCAGCAGGTCCAGCTCGGCGGCTTTAAACTGCGCCATTACCGCCGCTTTTTCAGCGGACTTCATGCGCCCGTGTACCAGCCCGATGCGCAGCTCAGGCAGGGTTTCCCTCAGCTGTTCACAGCTCACCTCGGCGGCCTGGCACTGTAACTGCTCCGACTCTTCAATCAGAGTACAGACCCAGTACAGCTGACGGCCTTCAGCACAGGCCGCTCGCACCCGTTCAATCACTTCGTTGCGGCGGGTGTCGGCGATCAGCACCGTATTCACCGGCGTCCGCCCTGGTGGCAGCTCGTCGATGATCGAACAGTCGAGGTCAGCGTAAGCACTCATGGTCAGGGTGCGGGGAATCGGCGTAGCGGTCATAATCAGCTGATGGGGCGCACAGTTGCCATTACGGCCCTTCTCGCGCAGGCTGAGGCGCTGATGCACGCCGAAGCGGTGCTGCTCGTCGATCACCGCCAGTCCCAGATCCTTGAAAACCACTTCTTCCTGAAACAGCGCATGGGTGCCCACCACCACATTGGCCGAACCATCAACAATGCTGGCCAGCTGTTCCTGACGGGCCTTGCCCTTGAGCTTGCCAACCAGCCAGGCCACCTTCAGCCCTAGCGGCTCCAGCCAGCTGGTAAAGTTAATATAGTGCTGTTCGGCCAGAATCTCGGTGGGGGCCATAATCGCCGCCTGCGCGCCGTTTTCTACTGCCTGTAACGCAGCCAGCGCGGCCACAATCGTTTTACCGGAGCCCACATCACCCTGCACCAGCCGCAGCATCGGGAAGGGCTGGGCCATATCCTGGGCCACTTCCGCTGCCACCCGCTGCTGCGCGCCGGTGGGCGTGAAAGGTAATCCGGCGAGGAATTGCGTGACCAGCGTATTGTGTAACGGCAACGCCGGGGCACCCTGTTCACGGGTTTTTAACCGCACTTTCTGCAACGACAGGTTATGCGCCAGCAGCTCCTCAAAGGCTAACCGCCGCTGGGCCGGATGCTTACCCTCCAGCATCAGGGTCTGGTCGGCATCGGCTGGCGGCTGATGCAGGTAACGCAGGCTATCGGCCAGTGACCACAGCTGCCACTGGGCCCGCAGGCTGGCCGGGAGTAACTCCTCGATGGTCTGATCATCCAGCTCGTCCAGCACCTGCTGAATCAGCGTACGCACCCGGTTCTGCTGCAGCCCTTCGGTCATCGGATAGACCGGGGTCAGGGTTTCTGCCACCGCCACCAGTCCATCTTCGGTCTGTTTACGGTATTCAGGGTGCACCATCTCCAGCCCGCCAGGGCCGGGTCGGGCTTCACCGAAGCAACGAATGGTCAGACCGGGTTTGAGGGCATTTTTCTGCCCGGCATTAAAGTGAAAAAACCGCAGCGTCAGGGTGCCGGTGCCATCCTGCACCCGGCACAGCAAACTGCGTCGCCGCCCCTGCAACACATCGGCGGTTTTAATCTCACCAATCACCACACATTCATCACCCGGTCGCAACGCGCCGATCGCCCGGATACGGGTGCGATCCTGATAACGCAGTGGCAGATGGAACAGCAAATCCTGCAGACAATGAATGCCCAGTTTTTCCAGCTTCAAGGCCATGGCAGTACCGACCCCTTTCAGGTCGGTCACCGGTCGTAGTGCCATATTCATGGGGCAGCACGGTCTCCAGGTCGACAACGGCTGACGGCCGTAATCAGCGCCTCAATGGCCTGAGGGCGCGGGTAGCTGGCACGCCAGGCCACCGCCACCGTACGCACCGGCACCGGCTCGCTGAACGGTCGGGTGACCACCAGCTCAGAGCGATAATGCGGATTGGTCGCCGCCGACAGCGGCAGCACCGAGCTGCCCAGCCCGGAAGCGACCATCATGCGGATGGTTTCCAGTGAGCTGCCTTCGGTGATGGTGTGCTGATCGGGGCCGGGCTGATTGAGGGTCGGGCAGCTTTCCAGCACCTGATCACGGAAACAGTGCCCTTCACCAAGTAACAGCAACTGAGTGTCCGGCAGCCGGGCCGAGTCGATTTCCTGCTGTTTCGCCCAGGGGTGCTGCGTTGGCAGCAGCATCATAAACGGCTCGTCATAGACGGCCCGGGTCAGCACATCCGGTTCCTGGAAGGGCAGCGCCAGGATCGCTGCATCCAGTTCGCCATTACGCAGTTTGGTACGCAGGGTTTCGGTGTAGTTCTCTTCGATATAAAGCGGCATCTGCGGCGCAATACGCTGTACTTCCGGGATCAGATGGGGATACAGATACGGGCCAATGGTGTGGATAGCCCCCACCCGTAGCGGTGCGCTGAGCTGATCTTTGCCCTCATGGGCCAGATCCCTAATGGTTTCCGCCTGCTCCAGCACCCGCTGAGCCTGACGGATCACCTTCTCCCCCACCGGGGTGACCCGCACTGCACTTTTGCTGCGCTCAAACAGTGAGACACCCAGCTCTTCTTCCAGCTTTTTTACCGCAATCGACAGCGTCGGCTGGCTGACAAAGCAGCGCTCCGCCGCCCGGCCAAAATGCTGCTCCTGAGCCAGCGTCACAATGTAACGTAATTCCGTAAGGGTCATCGTCCGGATTCCTCTGTTAAACTGCGGAAAATTCGAGCCAGGAGATTCTCAATGAGCAACATGCATGTCCTGATTATCGGTTGCGGAAGTGTGGGTACAGCGCTGGGGCTGCAGTTGCTGGACGCCGGTTATCGCGTCAGCGGTGTACGACGTACTATAAACCAGCTGCCCCAAGGCATCCACGGCATCGCCGCTGACCTGCACCAGCTCGACAGTCTGCAGAACCTGCCCGCCGCCGATTATATGGTGTTCAGCGCCGCGGCCAGCAGCCATAGTGAAGCCGATTATCGGGCGACCTATGTCGATGGCCTGAAAGCCACCCTGGCTGCCCTGCCGACACCCCCTAAGCATATTTTTTTCACCTCCAGCACCGGGGTTTACCACCAGGCCGATCATAGCTGGGTGGATGAAACCTCCCCCTGCCAGCCCACCCGGTTCAGCGGGGCGGTGATGCTGGAAGCCGAACAGGCTCTGCTCCACAGTGGGATACCAGCGACCGTGGTGAGATTTTCCGGTATCTATGGTGCCAGTCGTACCCGGATGCTGGAGACGGTACGCAGCGGTAAAGGGGCTCCGGCAGAGCCGCTAAGTTACAGCAACCGCATTCATCAGCTGGACTGCGCCCGGGTGCTGGCCCATCTGATTGAATACCAGCGCCGGGGTAACCGGCTGGCCCCGGTTTATCTGGCTTCAGATGACCAGCCGGTGCCTCTGCATGAGGTCACTGACTGGCTGGCGCAACAGCTGGATGTCACCCTCACCGACCCCAGCCTGGGCCGGTTTGCTGGCAGCAAGCGTTGTGACAACAGCCTGCTGAAAAGCACCGGCTTTACCTTCCAGTATCCAGGCTACCAGCAGGGTTATCAGGAGATGCTGTAACAGTACGCGCCTTGACGCGTTGTAGCAGCGCGCTCCGCGCGCGTCAGGGCTGGCACAGGACCCAGACGCCCACGGAGTGGGCTGCTACACTGGCTGCCGAGCAGGCTGCAATTTCAATCGTTTCGGGGTGATCGGCAGATGCACGGCGGCAGCCAGCAAGCCCAGCGCCGCGCTGATCATCATCGCCAGATTCCAGTCCCCGGACCATTCGAACATCAGCCCGCTGGCCCAGCTGCCAAAGAACGCGCCGATCTGATGGCTGAACATCACAATGCCAAACAGTGAGGCCAGGTTCTGCGGGCCGAACAGCTGCGCCACCGCACCACTGGTCAGCGGCACCGTGGACAGCCATAACATGCCCATGGCCGCGCCAAACAGATAGAACAGCTGCTCACTCTTGGGCAGCAGCATCAGCGCCATAATCAGGCAGGCACGTAACCAGTACACCAGCGTCAGCAACCAGGGCTTATGCCAGCGATCCCCGGCCCAGCCTGCCAGCACCCCGCCAAAGATATTCACCAGCCCGATCAGCGCCAGTGAGTCCGATGCCACATCCGGCGGCAGGCCACAGAAGCTCACCAGTCCGGACATATGCACCGAGATAAACGCGATGTGGAAACCACAGACAAAGAAGCCAATATTCAGCAGCTGATACTCACGCACCTTCAGCGCCGCGCCGATCTGCTGCCAGTCGAACAGTTTCTGCCCCGCCACCGGTTTGCCCGGTTTGGTCTCACTGGCCAGCATCCAGGCCAGTGCCAGCACAATGATGGTGCTGCCCGCAAACAACAGCAGGGTGCCAGACCAGTTCAGTGACGGCCCCACCATGCTCAGTGTCATGGCGTAAACAAATTGCCCCAGCGACCCCCCGGCACTGGCAATGCCCAGCGCCAGCGTCCGGTTACGCTCCGGGAAGCGTTTCCCCACCGCCGCCAGTACCAGCGGAAAGGTGGTCGCGCCGGTACCCAGCCCGATCAATAGCGAATTACCGATAAAGAACACCGCTCCGCTGTGCGCCAGCGCCGCAACTACCAGACCGATGCCATAGAGCACCGCGCCCACCAGCAGCACCCGTACAGTGCCGTAACGCTCGGCCAGCAACCCGGCCACCGGTGCTACGGCTCCCCAGACCAGGTTCTGCACCGCAAAACTGAACGACAGCTCTGGCAGCAGCATATTCAACGACAGACTGATATCCGGGATCAGCAGCCCCATAGTCTGGCGTACGCCCATGCTGTACGCCAGAATCAGCGCCGCCGCCGCGACTACCCACCAGGGACCCGGTTTAACTTTCACAAATGTAGACACCGCAGAGCACTCTTTGAAATGAGCGGCTATATGTACCAGCTGGCCCACGCGGGGGAAATGGTTCATTAGAGGGGGTTCAAAAACAAAACCCGGTCACTGTCGCCAGTGCCGGGTTTTTATCGAGCTGATTATCAGCAGATCAGGTATCCAGGTGCTCATCACGCAGCTGCGGATCGAGCGTTTTAGGCAGCGGGGTGTGATGGTAGTACTGGTAGCGGTTCAGGCGGAACTCGATGAAGCGGAAAGTCGCAATCATCAGCGCCGCAATCACCAGGTACACCATACCGGCAGCGAAGAACATCTCCATCGGGGTGTAGGTACGGGCGATAATCGTCCGTGCCATGCCGGTGATGTCCAGCAGGGTGATGGTGGAGGCCAGTGCCGAGCTTTTCAGCATCAACAGCAGTTCGTTGCCGTACGCAGGCAGCACGATACCAAAGGCACGGGGCAGGACCACTCGGCGAATCATCAGCGGCTTGCTCATGCCCAGTGCTTCACAGACTTCGACTTCGCCTTTTGGAATCGACTGGATCGCGCCACGCAACAGCTCAGCGCTATAGGCTGCGGTGTTGAGCGAGAAGGCAATAATGGCACACCAGTACGGCTGCTTCAGAATCGGCCACAGGAACGACTCCTTGATCACCTCAAACTGTGACGCGCCATAGTAGATCAGGAAGATCTGTACCAGCAGCGGCGTACCACGGAAGAAGAAGATGTAAGCAAACGGAATCGCTCGCAGCCAGGCATTTTTCGATGCCCGCATCAGGGCAATCGGCAACGCCAACAGCATACCGAACAGGCCAGACAGCGCAATCAGCTCCAGCGTCAGCCAGGCACCATCCAGCAGTTTTGGCAGGTACTGCCAGATAATTTCCCATTCCCAGCTCATGAACGGCCTCCTCGGGCTGCCGGGTTACAAACCCGCTCCATATACATGGTGAACAGTGTCGCCAACAGGGTCAGACCCAGATACAGCACCGCAGCAGCCATGTAAAACGTGAAGGGTTCTTTAGTGGATGCAGCACCCACCGATGCCTGACGCATCAGCTCATTCAGGCCCACCACCGATACCAGTGCGGTATCTTTAAGCAGTACCTGGAACAGGTTACCCAGCCCCGGCAACGCCAGTCGCCACAATTGCGGCATGGTAATACGCAGGAATGTCTGGTTGCGGGTCATCCCCATTGCCTGAGCCGCTTCGCTCTGGCCCTTGGGAATTTCCAGCATCGCCATGCGGAAAACTTCAGTGGAATAGGCACCAAAGGCAATCGACAGCGCCGCCACACCGGCCGCAAACGGGCCAACTTCGATGTACTCATCGTAGCCAAAGAAACTGGCGGCCCACATCAGTACCTGAGCACCACCAAAATACAGCGTCAGCACCAGCAGCAGCTCCGGAATACCACGAATGATCGTGGTATATCCCACAGCAATGCCGCGCGCAACCGGTGATCTGGACAGTTTGGCTGCGGCCCCGAGCAGGCCCAGCATCAGTCCAAACACCAGACTGGTGAGTGCTAACTGCATAGTCATCCAGCTGCCACTAAGCAGCAGATGGCCAAAACCTTGCAGATCCATGAAATTTACCTTGAGAAGAATTGCGGCAAGCCCCCGGGCGGAGGCTTACTCAGAGCCATCTATTAATAGATGGAGAACGGGAAGTACTTGGCGTTGATCTCGGCGTATTTGCCGTTAGCCACGATCGCTTTGATCGCTTTATCCAGTTTGCCTTTCAGCTTGTCGCCTTTACGTACCGCGATACCGATTTTGTCGTTGATATCGATGTCCGCGCCTTTGAATTCAAATTTCTTGCCTTCCGTCGATTTCAGCCAGTCATACGCTGGGAATTTGTCAGACAGCAGGCCATCCAGACGACCGGAGGACATATCCAGGTACGCGTTGTCCTGAGTGTCATACAGTTTTACGTTAACCGTATCACCGTAGACATCTTCCAGCGTCTGACCCGCGATGGTCGCCCGCTGAGCACCGATGGTTTTGCCTTTCAGCGCGGCCTTGGTGACACCCATGTCAGCGCCTTTAGGGCCAACAAATGCCAGTACGTTGGAGTAGTATTTTTCAGAGAAATCGACCACGCGCAGACGTTCTTTAGTGATCGACATGGAGGCTACGATGGCATCGTACTTGCGTGCCCGCAGACCCGGAATAATACCGTCCCAGTCCTGTGCCACGACATCACAATCCGCCTTCATCTCAACACACAGTGCGTTGGCGATTTCAACATCGAAGCCCACCAGCTGGCCTTCGGAGTTCACCATATTGAACGGCGCGTAGGCACCCTCGGTCGCAATGCGCAGCTTGTCGCCAGCAAAGGTGCTCTGGGCAGATACGGCAGCTGCCGCAATAACACAACCGGTTGCAATCAGTTTACGAATGCTCATAGTTTTTGCATCTCTCTGAAAATAGTTATTTTTAGTAGGCCCGGCAGATCCGGGCCATGGTGCAATCAGCCCTGATGACTGGACATAAAGTCCCGTACCCGAGCAGAGGTGGGGTTGTCGAATACCTGTTCTGGGGGGCCCATCTCTTCAATCTGTCCCTGGTGCAGGAACACCACCTGGCTTGACACATCCCGTGCAAAACGCATTTCGTGAGTCACAATCAGCATGGTCCGGCCTTCATCAGCCAGATCACGCATAACCGCCAGCACTTCGTTGACCAGCTCCGGGTCCAGCGCGGACGTAGGCTCATCAAACAGCAATACCGCCGGGTCCATCGCCAGGGTGCGGGCGATCGCGATACGCTGCTGCTGACCACCAGACAGGTTACCCGGGTAGGCATCCTGCTTATCCAGCAGACCCACTTTACGCAGCAGTTCCTGAGCATAGGCGACGGCCTGCGCTTTCGGCTGCTTCAGCACCTGGATCGGTGCTTCGATGATGTTCTGCAGGATGGTCTTGTGTGGCCAGAGGTTAAACTGCTGAAAAACAAATCCCAGCTGTGAACGCATGCGCTCCAGCTGTTTCCGGTTGGCCGCTTCCAGCGCACCGAATTTGTCTTTCTTCAGTCCCAGTTCTTCGCCACCAATAATGATGCGACCCTGGTTTGGCTGCTCAAGCATGTTGATACAGCGCAGCAGGGTACTCTTACCGGAGCCACTGGAGCCCAGGATGGAGATTACATCACCTTTGTGTGCCGTCAGGCTGACGCCTTTCAGAACTTCCAGCTCGTCGTAGGACTTATGAATATCGATCAGCTCAAGCGCTGTTTCTGCATTAGCCATCTTATTATGGTTTCCGCTTGTTCATCGGCTCGCCAGACTTGGCTGGCTGCAGGTTGATGATGCGACAGCGTGATAAAACGCCGCCCTTCATTAGCAAGCCTGATCGGCCATTAAAATATCTGAAGGGCTCTATTCTGCGTATTTCATCATCAAATCGCAATAATCAAATGCTGACAACATTACATCAGAGGGGTAAACATGAAAGGATCTATCAGTCGCAGGCCCTGCCGTCATGGGATATTGCAGATTATTGCTTATTCGCTAACCAATACAAAATATTATTCTGAATTAAACCACAACAATTACGCCCTGGACCAAAGCCTATCTGTATAAAAACACAGCAATAACGGCTCCTTTCCACCTGATCTGATAAAAATTCATTGTCAGACTAGCAACCGCGACAGGGCACAAAAAGAGAACCGGGAGGGAGGAGGGATACGATAGAGAGGCCTGGAGCGCAACGCCCGCTCAGAATTGAGCAAGCGTTGTAATTATCGCCAGCTGTACTCAGTTAGCAAATTCCGCCAGCAGGGTCTGCTGGGCATTGAATACCGCTTCACCGTCCGCCGGGGTATTAAGGGTATAACTACCATCGCTGTGCAGTTGCCAGCTCTGGCTGTTGTCCTGCATGTAGTAGTCCAGCTCACGCTTAAGCCGCTCAGCCTGCTTACCCGTCATCTGGAAGCCGGTTTCTACCCGGTTAAGCATATTGCGCTCCATCCAGTCGGCGCTGGCACAGAACACATCAGGCTTACCGTTATTGCCGAAGTAGTACACCCGGGTGTGCTCCAGGAAGCGGCCAATGATCGAGCGCACACTGATATTCTCAGACACCCCTTCCAGCCCTGGCCGCAGACGACACATGCCACGGATAATAAGCTCAACTTTAACCCCCGCCTGAGACGCCTCGTACAGAGCACGGATCATCTTCGGCTCGGTCAGGCCATTGACCTTGACCATGATATGACCCGGCTTACCCGCCCGCGCCAACCGGGCTTCATTCTGGATCAGTTCGATCATTTTGGCATGCAGGGTGAACGGGGCGTTATACAGATGCTTAAGCTTCTGGATTTTGCCCATCCCGGTCAGTTGCTGGAATACTTTATGCACATCTTCGCCCACTTCCTGATCCGCCGTCAGGTAGCTGTAATCGGAATATAACCGCGCCGTGCCGGAGTGATAATTACCGGTACCCAGGTGGGAATAACGCACCAGCTTGTTACCTTCACGGCGTACCACCAGCATCGCCTTGGCGTGGCATTTGTAGCCCACGACTCCATACACCACCAGACAACCCGCTTCCTGTAGCCGGGCTGCCAGGGTCAGGTTACTTTCCTCGTCAAAGCGAGCCCGCAGCTCGATCACCACGGTCACCTCTTTACCCACCCGGGCCGCTTCTACCAGCGCTTTGACGATGTCTGATTTGATCCCGGTACGGTAGAGGGTCTGTTTGATGGCAACAACATTCGGATCCTGAGCAGCCTGACGGAGCAGGTCCACCACCGGACCAAACGACTGAAACGGATGGTGCAGCAGCTGATCCTGCTGCTTAAGCGCTTCAAAGATGTTCTTTTCTGCTTTCAGCTTGCCCGGAATCCCCGGCGAGAACGGTGGGTAGCGCAGGTCGTTACGCTCTACCAGGTCCCGCACCGCCATCAGTCGGGTCAGGTTCACCGGGCCATCCACCCGGTAGGTCTGGCTTTCCTCCAGGCTGTATTCGGTCTGCAGGAAGTTGATCAGCTCCTCAGGCGTACGCTTATCCACCTCCAGCCGCACGGCATCACCGTATTTACGCGAATGCAGCTCCCCTCGCAGGGTGTGGGCCAGATCATCAATCTCTTCAAAATCAAAGGTCAGGTCGGCATTACGGGTGATGCGGAACTGATAACAGCCCTCGACCGTCATGCCAGGGAACAGACTGTCGGCGAACTCATGGATAATCGATGACAGAAAAATCAGGTTGTCACCGCTATCACACAGCTCGTTCGGCAGGCGAATCAAGCGGGGCAGTGAACGTGGTGCAGGAATAATCGCCAGCCCGGTTTCCCGGCCAAAGGCATCCTTACCATCGAGTTCAACGATAAAGTTGAGGCTTTTATTCACCAGCCGTGGGAACGGGTGCGACGGGTCCAGCCCGACCGGGCTGATCACCGGAAACAGCTGCTCCTCAAAATAGGTTTTTATCCAGTCACGCTGGGCAGAGGTCCAGTCGCGGCGGCGAACAAAGTGAATGTTCTCTTTTCCCAGCGCCGGGAAAATCGTTTCATTGAGAATTTTGTACTGACGTTCCACATTGGTCGCACAGATCTCGCCTATCCGGTTCAGTACTTTGCGGGGGTGGATCGCATCCGGGCCCACCACTTCGCGGCCATACTTGATCTGGCGCAGCTGTTCAGCCACCCGGATTTCGAAAAATTCATCCAGATTGCTGGTGAAAATCAGCAGGAACATCAACCGTTCCAGCAATGGGTGATTTTCATCCAGCGCCTGTTCCAGTACCCGCAGGTTAAATTGCAAGTGGCTCAGTTCGCGGTTGATGTAAAGCTCGGGGGCCTTAAGGTCAAGCGGCGGTTGCTCCACCGGCTCGGTAATAGGCACACTTTCACGGCTTTCCACCAGGGCGGCGGTCGCTTCAGCAGTTGGCATATCCAACGTTCCATCCAGTTCTGTTTTTACAGCTGTTTCAACCACGGTCATTGCACACTCCCTGAGCCAACCTGCGGATCGGCTACATATCAGTTATTCAGTAATTGCGCAGTGCGTTTGGCAAAGTAAGTCAACACACCGTCTGCGCCGGCCCGTTTAAAGGCCATCAGTGACTCCAGCATCACCGTGTCTTCATCCAGCCAGCCGTTCTGGAACGCCGCCATATGCATGGCGTATTCACCGCTGACCTGGTAGGCGAACGTTGGCACCTTGAATTCGTCTTTCACCCGGCGTACCACATCCAGGTAAGGCATACCCGGCTTGACCATCACCATGTCGGCCCCTTCGGCCAGGTCAAGCGCCACTTCATGCAGTGCTTCATCGCTGTTCGCCGGGTCCATCTGGAAACTGAACTTGTTGCTCTTGCCCAGGTTACCGGCGGAGCCCACGGCATCGCGGAACGGGCCGTAGTAAGCACTGGCGTACTTGGCAGCGTAGGACATGATGCGGGTGTTTACATGGCCGTCAGACTCTAATGCGGCACGAATCGCGCCAATGCGACCATCCATCATGTCACTCGGCCCCATAATGTCAGCACCGGCCTCGGCATGGGACAGTGCCTGTTTCACCAGCACCTCAATGGTACGGTCATTCAGTACATAGCCTTCACTGTCGATAATGCCGTCCAGGCCGTGGGTGGTGAACGGGTCCAGCGCCACGTCGGTCATAATGCCCATTTCCGGGCAGGCATCTTTAATCGCCCGCATGGCGGTCTGCGCCAGGCCATTGGGATTGAACGCCTCTTCCGCCAGTTCCGACTTGGCAGCCGCCGGGGTCACCGGGAACAGACATACCGCCGGAATACCCAGCGCGGCGAGCTCTTTCACCTCATTCACCAGCAGATCGACGCTGAACCGTTGCACACCCGGCATGGAGGCCACCTGCTCGGTCTGGCCCTTACCTTCGATGACAAACATCGGGTAGATCAGATCATCAGGGGTCAGGGTGTTTTCACGCATCATCCGACGACTGAAATCATCCGCGCGCATTCGGCGCAGACGGGTGTTGGGAAAGGTGCGTTGGCTATGATTAAAGGCCACGGGTAACTTCCTTCTGTTCTGGCGAGCATTGGACTCGATATATATGACATTTAGATGACAGGCGACCTGACGGTCTGTACTGCCTCTGGGTATGGATGATGGTAACGTAATCTGATCCTCAGGGGACAGGCCCTGATCAACAAGAATTATGGACAGTGAAAGGAGACGACTGATGAAAAAGGTGGCAGTTATTCTGGCCGGTTGCGGCGTATTTGATGGCACCGAAATCCACGAAGCCGTGCTGACGCTGCTGCAACTGGAACGCAGCGGCGCCCAGTATCAGTGCATGGCACCCAATATTGACCAGCTTCATGTGGTTAATCACCTGACGGGGGAGGTCACCGAAGACGAGCAGCGTAACGTACTGGTAGAGGCGGCCCGTATCGCCCGTGGCGAGATTATCGACCTGGCCCAGGCCAGCGCCGACGACTACGATGCTTTGATTATCCCCGGCGGCTTTGGCGCAGCGAAAAACCTGTGTGACTTCGCCATTAACGGCAGCAACTGCACGCTCAATCCGGACGTACAGCGCTTCACCCAGGCAGTCCACGGTGCAGGCAAGCCGGTGGGGCTGATCTGTATCGCACCCGCGATGACGCCCCTGCTGTTTGGCCCGGACACTGCCTGTACCATCGGCACTGATGCTGACATTGCCGCCGCCATTGAAACGATGGGAGGCCGTCATCAGGCCTGTCCGGTCAATGAGATCGTGATCGACCACGAGAAGAAAGTCGTCACCACCCCGGCGTATATGCTGGCCGGTTCCGTGCTGGAGGCCGCCAGCGGCATCGATAAACTGGTCACTGAAGTCCTTGCTCTGCGCTGAGCAGCCACCCGGTGAGGCCGATGCTTCGCCGGGCACCTGATCTATCCCGGCATTAATCGCCAGCCCAGTTGCATCACAGCCTGCTGCAGGAAAATAACCGCGCAGCTTAATGCCAGCAGCGCTGCACCGATGTAGGCAAATTCCAGCCCCG
Source organism: Neptuniibacter sp. (assembly GCA_024686055.1). Lineage (GTDB taxonomy): Bacteria > Pseudomonadota > Gammaproteobacteria > Pseudomonadales > Balneatricaceae > Marinobacterium_C. Next base: position 1,955 of record JAIBDV010000008.1, on the reverse strand, counting down.
GCAGAATCAGCACCGCGCCCACCACCGCTGCGCTCAGTTCGCTGCCCATCGCCAGCCCGCGATACAGCCCCATCGCTTCACCCTGCTGCTCAGCCGGTGCATTATTGGACACTCCCAGCGCCGTAGCTTGCTCGCCGATGGTAATCCCCACCCCGGCAATCGTCATCACCAGGTAAAGCCCCAGCAACGACGGTGGCACCACAAACAGCCCCATTCCCAGCGCCATCAGCAGGTGCCCTGCCAGACCCAGCCAGAGCAGATCCACTCGCCCTGACAGTCGCCCGGCCAGCCAGCTGCCCACACTCATGGGCACACTGACCACGACCGCTGCCAGCGCCAGCTCGAACGGCGTCTGGCCAAACCGTTCAACCAGCCAGACATTGAAGAAATTGAAGTAGAGCATAATGGCGCCATAACTAAGCAACGTCAGCAACAGGTACAACCGAACCTGTGGGAACTGCCACAGCCCGGCAGTTTTCACCGCAGCCGTTACAGTGGACCGGCTTTGTGGCCGATCCGGCAGCCCCCAGTACACACTGCACAGATTAAGCAGCGCCACAATGCCGGCAACCAGGAATGGCATGGCGTACTCACCACTCTGTTCTGCCAGCAACCCTCCAGCCAGCGGGCCGATAATCCAGCCCATATTTAGCGCAATGTTCAGTCGGGAGAACAGGATCGGCTTTCGTTCTGGCGCACTGATGTCTGCCGCCAGCGCCTGCGCGATCGCGACCGTGCCATTGCACAGGCCACTGAGTAGCCGCGCAGTAAGTAACAACCCTAGCCACTGCCACCAGATCGCTACAGCCATCAGCAGATAGCTGAACACCACACCAACCAGTGCCGCACTTAATACCGGTTTGCGCCCAAACCGATCCGATAACCGCCCCAGCCAGGGGCTGCCCAGCATCTGACCCAATGGATACAGCGCAAAACAGCCCATCAACCACCAGACACGCTCAGTCTGCCCTGTATCCACAGCCAGCAATCCGCCATCCTGCGCCATAAACATCGGCGTGATCACCGGCGTCGGCAGGGCAAATCCCGCCACCGCCAGTAACACCGTCAAAAACAGAATCCACTCTATACGCTGCATCCCGGCCTCCAGAGTTTTATTAAATAAACACATTAATTTATTTAATAGTGAATACAGGATTTAGTAAACACAAGCGTTGATTAAATAAAACTATCCGCCGATAATCTCAGACTATGAGTAATGCAGACCAGATCCTCGAACTCCTGAAAACCCGTGGCCCTCTCTCCGCAGCCGAGCTGGGTGAAAGCCTGGGCATAACCTCTATGGGCGCACGTCGCCACCTGCAGGCATTAGCCGATCAGGAGCTGGTGTACTGGCAGGAAAGTATCGCGGGGCGGGGTCGACCCAAGCGCAGCTGGTACCTGACAGCACGGGCGATGCAGCGCTTCCCCGATCGCCATGCCGAGCTGAGCCTGCAGCTGATTGAGTCGGTAACTGAACTGTTTGGCGAGCAGGGGCTGGAAAAGTTGATCAATCAGCGCGAGCAGCAGCAACTCAGCGCCTACCAGGCGGCACTTACGGCACAGCATAGCCTGAGTGACCAAATAGCCACACTGGCCACCCTGCGGCGTACTGAGGGGTATATGGCAGACTGGCAAGCACTGGATGATGGCAGCTTTATGCTGCTTGAACACCACTGCCCTATCTGCGCCGCCGCCACCGCCTGCCAGGGCTTCTGCCGATCAGAGCTGGAGATCTTCCAGACCCTGCTCGCTGGACAGGCCCGGGTCGAACGTGAACAACACCTGCTCAATGATGACCTGCGCTGCAGCTACCGAATTACACCAATCTGAAGTTTGTTTAGCTATTTTTTCGCACAACGAAAAAACCCCGAGGCAATTAAGCACTCGGGGTCTTTCGGAATTAGATGCCTGGCGATGCCCTACTCTCACATGGGGAAGCCCCACACTACCATCGG
>JAIBDV010000357.1 GCA_024686055.1 Neptuniibacter sp. | reverse complement strand
TATACGAAGGGCAGCCGGTACTGGATGCTGGAGGCATTATGGGGCAGGTGGTGCGAACCACTCACTATACTTGCCGGGTCATGATGATTACTGATGCTCGCCATGCCTTGCCTGTTGAGGTGAACCGTAACGGTCTGCGCAGTATTCTGCTGGGCCAGGGGGATCTCAATGAGATGGTGCTGGACCACGTTGCTACCACTGCCGATATCCGTGAGGGGGACCTGCTGGTGACATCCGGCATGGGGGGGCGCTTTCCACGGGGCTATCCGGTGGCGCGCGTTGCCTCAGTGGTACGTGACCCTGGCCAGCCGTTTACCATCGTGACCGCACGGCCAACCGCGCGACTGGATAAGAGCCGCCATCTGTTACTGGTGGACATGCCGGATACGCGTAAAGCTGAATCGGCCCCGGCTGTAGCGGCAGATATCCGCAAAACCCAGGTGACGGAGCCCGGCGATGGGCAATAGCCGTTCTGGAGGCGGTGGGCTGATTATTACTGCAACTTTCCTCTGCAGTTTTGTGCTCAGCCAGTTACCCCTGCCTCGGGTAATGGACTGGGCGCGGCCGGAATGGGTCGCGCTGGTGTTGATCTTCTGGGTGTTGATGCTGCCCCATCGGGTGGGCATGGGCACGGCCTTTTTGGTTGGTATCATCCTGGATCTGATCAAAGGCTCGGTACTGGGACTCAGTGCTCTGTCACTGGTGACCATTGCCTACGTAACCCACCTGTTGCATCGACGCATTCTGATGTATCCGCTCTTTCAGCAGGGTTTCCTTGTGCTGGTGTTGATCGGTATCAATCAGCTGATCTTCCACTGGATGCAGATGGCTGTGGGGATGACAGGGAATAACGCATTGTTTTTATTGCCCTCTGTGGTCAGTGCGCTGTTCTGGCCCTGGATTTACATTGTGCTTAATGGCATTCGCCAGCTATTCCGTATTCAGTAGTATTTCATTAAGGTAATTGATCCTATGGCAGATCTGATACTGGCATCAGCGTCGCCCCGGCGGCGAGAGTTGCTCCAGCAGATTGGTGTGCATGTTGAGACGATGCCAGTCGATCTCGATGAGAGTGTTTTGCCTGGCGAGTCTGCACGTGATTTTGTCAGCCGGCTGGCCTGTGAAAAAGCCGAGGCGGGTTTTGCCCGCAGCGATGGCAGGCGGCCTGCACTTGGTTCTGATACGGCGGTGGTGCTGGGCGAGTGGATTATGGGTAAGCCCACCTGCGAAGCGGATGCTGTGGCGATGTTACAGGCCTTATCAGGTCGATTGCACCAGGTAATGACTGCCGTTGCAGTGACGGATGGTCAGCGTACAGCGGTTGAAGTTGTGGTCACGGATGTCCATTTTAATGCCATATCACCCGCCCAGGCACAGGCCTACTGGGAGTCAGGTGAACCCTGCGATAAAGCGGGTGGTTATGGTATTCAGGGGCTTGGAGCCATCTTTGTACGACATATTTCTGGAAGTTATTCCGCGGTAGTAGGGTTGCCATTGAGCGAAACTGCTACTCTATTGTCAGACTTTAATGTACCTGTCTGGCAGCACCGTCAGACTGGATAAGGATCAGGTGGCAGGACCATGGGCGAAGAGATTCTGATTAATTTTACCCCGATGGAAACCCGGGTAGCAGTGATCGAAAACGGCATGCCGCAGGAGATCTATGTTGAACGGGTTCGTCGGCGCGGTATTGTCGGAAATATCTATAAAGGCAAAGTCGTCCGGGTATTGCCGGGTATGCAGGCGGCATTTGTGGATATCGGGCTGGAGCGAGCGGCCTTTATCCATGTGGAAGATGTATTGCCACAACATACCCCGGCGGAAGAAAAATCGAATACCTCCATTTCCCAGGTCTTGCGTGAAGGTCAGGCGCTTGTCGTGCAGGTCACTAAAGACCCGATCGGCACTAAAGGCGCGCGGCTGACAACTCACCTCTCTGTCCCATCCCGTTATCTGGTGCATATGCCAGGTAATACCCATATCGGTGTGTCGCAGCGTATTGAAGACAATGCTGAGCGTGATCGCTTACGCTCGGTCATTCAGGAGTCGCTGACGGATATTAATGGTGAAGAGGGCAAAAAGGGCGGCTTCATTCTGCGTACGGTCTCTGAGGGGGCATGCGAGCAGGAGCTGAAGGGTGATATTCAGTTCCTGCAGCGCCTGTGGGCTTCCATTCAGGAGCGAACCAAAACGGCGCGCGCGCCTAGCGTGATCTATGAAGATCTGCCACTGAATATGCGGGCACTGCGTGACATGGCGAATGCCAGTATTGAGCGCATCCGCATCGACTCGCGGGAAACCTTCCAGAAAGCGAAAGAGTTTTCGGCAGCACTGGTGCCGGAAATCTCTGACAAACTGGAGTATTACCCGGGCGAGCGGCCTATCTTCGACCTGTTCAATGTTGAAGACGAGGTGCAGAAAGCACTGGGTCGTAAAGTGGAGCTGAAAAGCGGCGGCTATCTGATTTTTGATCAGACAGAGGCGATGACCACGGTAGATATCAACACCGGTGCGTTTGTCGGCCACCGTAATCTGGAAGAGACCATCTTCAAGACCAACCTGGAGGCTGCTACAGCCATCGGTCGCCAGCTGCGGCTGCGTAATCTGGGTGGCATCATCATCATCGATTTCATCGATATGGAAGATGAAGATCACCAGCGTCAGGTACTGCGGACACTGGAACGGATGCTGGAAAAGGACCATGCTAAATGCAAGGTCACCGGTGTGTCTGATCTGGGACTGGTCGAAATGACCCGTAAACGTACCCGTGAAAGTCTGGAACAGGTGCTTTGTGAGCCCTGTTGCCACTGTCAGGGGCGTGGTTCGATCAAAACCCCGGAAACCGTATGCTACGAAATTTTCCGCGAGATTCTGCGTCATCATCGGGCCTATGATGCTGATAGTTATCTGGTGCTGGCAGCGCAGTCTGTAGTGGATTATCTGACCGATGATGCGTCGGACCACGTTGCTGAACTTGAGAGTTTTATCGGCAAGACCATTCGCTTCAATGCTGAGACGATGTACGGTGCCGAGCAGTTTGATGTGGTGCTGCGCTAACACCGGGCAGCCCGTTCAGGTTTGCGCAGCATTTTAGGAGCTCTGTCCTGATGTTAAAAACAACCCGGCGTTTGTGGTGGACCGGTTACTGGCTGTGTGCCGTGCTAATCAGTCTGTTTGCCATGCTGGTGTTGTTATTGCGCCTATTGTTGCCCCAGGTTACCCAGTATCGAGCGGATGTGGAGCAGCTGTTGTCTGAGCAGCTGACTGCCACGGTCGAGATCGCTCAGCTGGAGGGGGAGTGGCAAGGCGCTTACCCCACTCTGCGCCTGCAGGGGCTCAGTGTTCAGCAAGCCGGGGCCGCCCACTTCAGCCTGCAACGGGCTGAAGTGGGTATCAATCTGGCTGAGTCACTCTTGCAGTGGCGGCCGGTTTTTACCCGCCTGCAGTTTATCCGTCCTGATATCACACTGATCCGTTCTACACCCGACCCCGCCTCCACAGAACCCCCATCGAAAGCCAGTACGGACACAGCGTTGGCGGTACCGTTGTGGTTACTGGATCAGCCGCTTGAAATCAGCGAGGGTGTGGTCAGTGTTGAGCAGGCTGATGGTGGTCAGTTACAACTCAAGGGGATATCGGCCGGTCTGGTGGCGATGGGCAGTACCTGGCAGATGAC
>JAIBDV010000243.1 GCA_024686055.1 Neptuniibacter sp. | reverse complement strand
TTAAAGGCTGCTCTCTCAAGCGAGGATGCGCATTCTACGCATCTGAGCGTGGGGGTCAACAGGGTTTTGGAAATAAATGACAGAAAGATGCAATCACTGCCCTGCCCGCCAGAAACCACAAAGGCGCTCCGGGGAGCGCCTTTGTCTATACAGCCATGCAGTCGTTACTTGTTCCGCTGTTTGTGAGCACGCTTTTTCAGATCTTTAATATGATCCCGGAAGCGTTCTTTCTTCGCCAGCTGACGGGTTGTCAGCTTGTTCTCACGACCTTCAAACGGGTTATCACCACTACGGAATTCAAACCGTACCGGCGTTCCCTTGATACCCAGCACCTTGATGAACTTATTCTCAAGGTAACGCTTATAAGAGTTTGGCAGCGAATTAGTCTGGTTCCCATGCACCACAATCAACGGCGGGTTGGAACCACCCTGGTGAGCATAGCGCAACTTAATACGACGGCTATTAACCATCGGCGGCTGATGATCCGCTACCATATCCTCCAGCAAACGGGTCAGGCGGTTAGTCGGCCACTTAGCCATCGCACTGTCGTAAGCCTCATGCACTGACGGATACAGATCGCCTACGCCACTACCATGTAATGCTGATATGTAATGGAACCGAGCAAACTCTGCAAACTCCATCCGACGCTCAATTTCACGGCGAATCTCGTCTTTTTCATCCCCAGTCATGCCATCCCATTTATTGAAGGCAACCACCAGCGCCCGCCCTGCATCCATGACAAAACTGAGCATGTGCAGATCCTGCTCGGTCACACCGTCATGGGCATCAATAACAAGAATTACAACATTCGCGTCTTTAATCGCCTGCAGCGCTTTAACAATGGAGAACTTTTCCACTGCTTCAGTAATATTCTTACGACGACGAATACCGGCTGTATCAATCAGGGTGTATTCCTGATCATCCCGTTCAAATGGAATATAGATACTGTCACGGGTTGTCCCCGCTTCGTCAAAAACCACCACACGCTCTTCACCAAGCATACGGTTTACCAGCGTTGATTTACCAACGTTAGGACGGCCAACGATAGCGATGCGGATACCACCCTCTTCTTCTTCGGGCTCCTCCTCATAGACTTCTTCGCCTTCAGGAATATATGCATCCCCTAACGCTTCCATCAGCACCGTCTCAATCAGATGACGTACACCACGGCCATGAGCCGCAGCAATTGGCAGCGGTTCACTTAAACCCAGCTCGTAGAAGTCAGCCATCGCAACATCCGGGTCAACCCCATCAATCTTATTGACAACCAGATGACAACCTTTACCTGTGCGACGCAGATGATCAGAGATCATCTCATCAGCAGGGTTCAGGCCTGCACGACCATCCACCAGAAACAGAACAATATCAGCTTCATCAATCGCCAGCAGCGACTGCTTCGCCATCTCGTGGTCGATACCTTCCTCATCACCGGTGATACCACCGGTATCAATCAGAATGTAATCGTGATTACCCATACGACCGTCGCCGTATTTACGGTCACGCGTCAGGCCTGGTAAATCGGCTACCAGTGCATCACGACTTCTGGTCAGACGGTTAAAGAGTGTGGATTTGCCGACATTTGGTCGACCAACAAGAGCTATTACCGGAAGCATTTATTCACCCTGGAGAGGCCTGCTTTTAAAACGAAAACGGCGGCTATTCACTTGCGTAAATAGCCGCCCGAAACTTTCAGCTACTGCTTAGTTCAGTGTCAGCGCTTCTAGCTGACCATCATTGCTGAGCAAGTAGATTATATCATCGACGGCCAGCATATCGCCCGATACGCCTGAACTATCAAATTTATACCGAGCAACGAAGTGACCATCCAGCTGCGACATAGCGTGCAGGTAGCCCTCAAAATCAGCAACCAGTACTTCAGACGCCGTCGCCACTGGCGCACTGATCGCACGATTGCTCAATGCAGGCTGACGCCAGACACTTGCACTGGAGTTACGATCCACCGCCTGCACTGCATCATCGCTATCGCTGACATAGATATTGCCATACCCTTCAGCAAGACTGTGGAACGTTGAAATTTCTTCTGCCCAGAGGATCTGCGCACTGAATGGATCAATCGCCGCCAGCCGTCCCTGGTAGCTTGGCACATACAGGATACGATCATGTAGCAACGCTCGCCCATCAATATCCACCATACGCTCAAGCTCAGAACGCCCTTTAGCCAGCGCAACACGGCGGGACCAGATTTCATTACCCGTCGCATTATCCAGCGCGACCAGCTTGCCACTTGCAAAGCCAACAAAAGTGGCATTGCCAATCACAATCGGGCTACTGGTGCCCCGTAAGGTCAGATTCGGTATCCGTGCATCATAGGTCCAGCGATGCTCACCGGTAAGCCTGTCCAGCGCACTGGCTGTGCCATTGATAGCCTGCACTACCACCAGGTCTTCATTGACCTGAGGCTGTGACACCACTTCAGCCCGCACATCGGTACGCCATAACTCTTTCCCGGTCTCACTATCCAGCGCTACCACAAAGCCGTCGATCGCTGCGACAACAGCCACGCCATAACCTGCACCGGCACCACCGCTGATGCGTGTATCCAGATCGGTCTGCCATAACCGTTCGCCAGTATTACGGTCAAACGCAAACACCTCGCCTTCGGCATCCACAGCGAAGACCCGTTTACCTTCAACCGCCGGAGACAGATTCAGATAGGCACTACCCGACCCGGCACCTGCAGAGGCTGACCACAGGCGCTCAATTTTTTTCTCGGCTTCAAATTCAACCAGCGGGTTCGGCTTAACTTCATCATCACTTCCAAACCAGCTACAGCCGGAAAGTGCCAAAGAAGCCGCCAGAACCAGCGGTAACTGCCAGCGCTTAGTCATTACTTATCCTCGACCGCCAGGTCATCCAGCTTCATACGCAGTAACGGGCGCTGCTCAGTCCCTTCACTAGCCGCCACAGCGTAAGCTTCACGCGCTTTATCACGCTCGCCCTGCTGAAGATAAAGATCGCCCTTCACTTCGGCAATCTGAGCAGCAAACTCAGCATTATTGAGTTCAGTAGTCAGTGCAAGCCCCTGATCAGCCTTACCTTGCGCAGCCAGAACCCGTGCCTTACGAAGGGTTGCCAATACTTTCTGTGAAGCATCAGGCTCATGGGTCAGCACCCAGTCCAGCTCGCCCAGTGCCGTATCCAACTCACCTGCATCAACAGCGACACGCGCCAGTAGCAGCGCAGCAAAACGAGCGTAAGCTTCACCTTCAAAATCAGCTTTCAGCTGACTCCCCAGGTGACGAGCCGTTGCCAGGGCAGCATCCCCGCCCTGACCACCGGCCACATTTGCCACCGCATCAACGAGATTCTGGTAGAGCGCAGAGCCATTTTCAGCATTACGCTGCTGATTTTGCTGCCAGGCTTTCCAGCCCATAACAATTGCCAGCGCCATTGCAATCCCCAGCAACAGGGACTTGCCATTTTCCTTCCACCACTCGGACAGTGCCTGGACCTGTTCTTCTTCGGTACGCATCTCTGACACCTTGTACTCCTGTAATCCTGGTTCCGTCAGGCGTTCCAGACGGCATTAATCTCACGGCTCAAATCAGCCTGGGCTATATCAAAGCGTGGCTCCTCACCACACCACAGCGCACCGGCCAACTGATTGTCATCAGTTGCTTTAACCAGCAAAACAATCGGCGCGCCAGTCTGACGGGCTTTAGCGCTGATATTTTTCAACCCGGCACAATGCACCCGCACCCGTAAACCTGGCAGCTCTTCACGCAGCTGCTCAGCCAGCGCAATCACCTGGCCCTGCAAACCTTTATGTTCTGCAGCCAGGTAAACATCGAATGACTGACGCACAGATGATGGCACAACATCCAGCGTCTCGAGCAACAAAATCAGCCGTTCGATACCCATCGCAAAGCCGACTGCTGGCGTTGGACGACCACCGAGCTGCTTCACCAGGCCATCGTAACGACCACCGGCACATACCGTACCCTGAGCCCCCAGTTTATCGGTTACCCACTCAAATACAGTTTTGCAGTAATAATCCAGACCACGTACCAGGCGAGGGTTCAGCTCATAGCGGATACCCGCAGCATCGAGCAACGCACACAGCTCACTGAAGTGCTCACGGGATTCATCATCCAGGTAATCACTCAGTACCGGCGCCTGATCAAGTAACGCCTGTGTATTCTCGTCTTTACTATCCAGAATACGCAGTGGATTGGATTCCAGTCGGCGTACGCTGTCTTCATCCAGCTGATCTTTACGCGCTTCAAGATACTCAACCAGCGCCGCACGGTATTCAGCCCGCGCCTCATTGGAGCCCAGAGAATTAAGCTGCAACGTTACCGCATCCAGAATGCCCAGTTTTTTCCACAGGCGGGCGCTTAGCATGATGACTTCAGCATCAATATCCGCCGACGCCATACCAAAGGTCTCAACACCAATCTGGTGGAACTGACGATAGCGGCCTTTCTGTGGCTTTTCGTAACGGAACATAGGTCCGGTGTACCACAGGCGCTGAGTCTGGTTGTAGAGCAGACCATGCTCTTCACCGGCCCGTACACAACTGGCAGTGCCTTCTGGACGCAAGGTCAGACTCTCGTCATTACGGTCCCTGAAGGTATACATCTCTTTTTCAACAATATCGGTTACTTCGCCAATTGAGCGTTTAAACAGATCTGTCTGCTCAACCAGCGGCATGCGGATCTCACTATAACCGTATGCAGCAACGACATCTTTGACTGTGGTTTCAAGGTACTGCCAGACTGGTGTCGCTTCTGGCAGGATATCGTTCATTCCACGAATGGCTTTAATCTTGGCCAACGTTATTACCCTGGTATCTGGTTACTCGAGCGGCAGTGTCAGCCGCGCGACATTGTTCTTACTGAAGGGGCCAAGATCTACATCTTCGCCATTAAACTTGAAAGTGGATACGCCATTGGAGGCACCCAGTAACACGCTGAAAGGCGCATCACCCGTCACATCAACGCTGTCGCCACGACGGCGAACATTGTTGAACAGTGATTTACCATCACGATCTTTTACTGTCACCCAGCATTCGCCACCAAACGTCATCGTCAGATGAGACAGGGCTGCAGCACGATCCTGCTTGCTTGCCGCTTCGGCAGCAACAGCTTCGTGATCAACCACAGATCCTGCTGTAGCATCTGCCTGAGCCGTTGATGAAGCAGCCTGCGCACCTGACTGGCCTGTCGATACAACCGCCTCGGGGTTGGAATCGAC
>JAIBDV010000310.1 GCA_024686055.1 Neptuniibacter sp. | reverse complement strand
TTGGCCCGCTGGCACCGATCTTCCGTTTTGACACCGAAGAGCAGGCGATCCAGATGGCCAATGATACCGAGTACGGGCTGGCGGCTTACTTCTTCGCCAATAACCTGGGCCGGGTATGGCGGGTTCAGGAAGGCCTGGAATACGGCATGGTGGCGGTGAATGAGGGGATTCTCTCCACCGAAGTTGCGCCTTTTGGTGGCATTAAAGAGTCGGGTATTGGCCGTGAAGGTTCGAAGTACGGCATTGATGAGTATGTCGAAATGAAATATGTGCTGATTGGCGGCATTGATAAGTAAAGGAACCAGGATGACAACGAACAAGGAACTTCAGGCGCGTCGTGAAAGTGCAGTGGCACGTGGCGCTGCTAACATTACTCAGTTTTACGCCGAGAAAGCAGAAAACGCAGAAGTCTGGGATGTTGAAGGTAAGCGTTATATCGACTTCGCCGGTGGTATTGGTGTATTGAACGTCGGCCATCTGCACCCGAAAGTGGTGGCTGCCGTTGAAAACCAGATGAAGCAGCTGATGCATACCTGTTTCCATGTGATGCCTTACGAGCCGTACATTGCGCTGGCTGAAAAGCTCAATGCCATTACGCCGGGGGACTATGCCAAGAAAACCTTGCTGCTCAATACCGGTGCTGAAGCGGTGGAAAACGCTGTTAAAGTGGCCCGTGCTGCAACCGGTCGCTCTGCGGTTATCGCCTTCAGTGGTGCCTTCCATGGTCGTACCATGATGGGGATGGCGCTGACGGGTAAAGTTGCACCGTATAAACAGGGCTTTGGTCCGTTCCCGGCGGAGGTGTACCACGCCCCGTACCCGAACCCGATCCATGGCGTGAGCGGTGAGCAATCACTGACAGCGGTACAGAACCTGCTGAAATCTGATGTGGACCCGCAACGTGTTGCAGCCATTATCATCGAGCCGGTACAGGGTGAAGGTGGCTTCTATCAGGCGCCAACCGAGTTCCTGCAGGGACTGCGCGCGCTCTGTGATGAACACGGTATTCTGCTGATCTGTGACGAAGTACAGTCCGGCTTTGCCCGTACTGGCAAGATGTTCGCCATTGAACACAGCGGCGTGGTGCCGGATATGATCACGATGGCCAAGAGTATGGCCGGTGGTATGACGTTGTCTGGCCTGGTCGGTAAAGCTGAACTGATGGACGCACCGGGTCCGGGCTCTATCGGCAGCACTTATGGCGGTAGCCCGATGGCCTGTGCCGCAGCACTGGCGGCGATTGAAGTCATTGAAGAAGAAGGCCTGCTGGCCCGTGCCGATGACGTTGGCACGCTGGTCGCCTCACGTTTCCTGGGTATGGCCGAGCAGGGTATGGATGCTGTGCAGCATGTACGCGCTGCCGGTGCCATGGTGGCCTGTGACCTGATCACCGATGGTAAACCGGATGCGGACCTGGCCCGCCAACTGGTGGCCAGCGCCACAGCCAACGGCCTGTTGCTGCTGTCCTGTGGCACCTACGGTAATACCATCCGTGTACTGGTGCCGCTGACGGCATCGGATGCACTGATCAGTGAAGGGCTGGATATCGTTCAGCGCTGCCTGGGTGAGCTGCTGGAAAAGTAAACTAAGTTAATCAATACAGAAAAGGGTAGCACTGTTATGGTTGCTACCCTTTTTTATGCGGCATCGTATAATGCGTGGCCCTGTTCATGGTGGTGCTGTGAACCAGGTATAGCAGCGACGTCCCGTCGCGTTCGCGAGCCGTTGGGCTGGACGCGACCGGAGGCCGTTGCCCTCGAATTTTGCAAGACACACAACTCGGATGGGTAACTTGAACGTGGATGTTGGTGAACGCTTAAAGAAAATTCGTGAAATTAAAGGACTGTCTCAACGTGAGCTGGCGAAAAAGGCCGGGGTCACGAACAGTACCATCTCAATGATTGAGAAAAACGGGGTCAGCCCGTCGGTCAGCTCATTGAAAAAAGTGCTGAGCGGTATTCCAATCTCTATTGGCGACTTCTTCACCCTGGATCTGGAGAACCTGCAGCCCGAACAGGTGGTGTACCGTGTAGCCGAACAGCCGGAGCTGGGCAGTGATGGCGTCAGCCTGAAACTGATCGGCGCTGGTTTTAAAGACCGCATTATGGATGTTATGCACGAAACCTACCCGCCAGGTGCCGATACCGGCGCGGAAATGCTGCAGCATGAGGGCGAAGAGGGTGGCGTGGTTATCCGTGGTGAAGTCGAGCTGACGGTGGGCCTTGAGGTGTACCAGCTGAAAGCGGGGGACGGCTATTACTTTTCCAGTAACCGCCCCCACCGCTTTCGTAACCTGAGTGATCAGGACTGCGAGATCGTCAGCGCAAATCCGCCGGGTTGAGCGTCAGCATCGGTTTCACTCCCTGAATCAGTTGCCTGAGGTATTGTTTTTACCGCTCATCAGCAGGCTGCTCAGGATGCTATCGTCGAGTACAGCCTGGCCCTGGTTGAGTAGCGAAAGCAGTTCCGCCTGAGATTCTTTTGGATTGTATTGTTTGGTATTGCTGGTGGTGGTGTCATCTTTGTGCACATCGCTTAGCAGATAAGTGATCAGTTGTTTTTTGACCGCTGTGCCGCTGAATACCTGTTCTATCATGGCTGCCTGCGGATGCTGGCTGTCATCTTCCATCGTGCCCAGTGCACGTCCCCAGCGAAAGTTATCGGTGAGCTGTTGTAATGTGAAGGGTACTGTATGGGTCTTCTCGTTAAGAAGATCACTTAATCTGCTTCGCAGTGAGTTTGCTGCTGCCATGCCTTCAGCCGTTGCTCTGAGTGCTGATGACGCTTTTCGCAGGCGTAACTCTAGTTCGGCGATTGGGTTGTTCTGTTTCCAGGGCTCAACACCGTGACGTTCGTAGACCTCCATCTGGGCTTTATGTCGGTTGCCCGGTACCTGTAGCCATTCGTCTAGCGTTTTCGGCATCTCCTGCAGGGCCTGTTGCTGGAGGACAACGGCGTTCAGCGTCGCGCTATGGGTCGTTACAAATGCCCCAATCCTGTCTGCTTCCGGGTGGGTGCTGCCATCCTGCAGTTGAGCGGCAGGGCGCTCTGCACGCAGGTTATCGACAATGTCCTGTAAGGTGAAGCGGGGCTCTAGCGGCGATGAAAATTCGCTGTTAAATGTGTCTGCCAGTGGCCCGTGCAGTTGCTTGTATTGGCCCCAGGCCTGACGATTTTCCTGATCCATCAGAACCTGCGCCTCCATCCCTGTCATCCCAAGTGCGACGCCGCTTTGCTGGAATTGATCGAGGATGACTTTTACCATCCCATCATCGGTCTGGCTGTAAACGCCGTATTCATCCATTTTTCGGACTGTGCCCTGAAAACTGACCGCCTTAATGCCGGTGGCTTCCTTGCCATCCAGTCGCATGGCGCTGGTATTGACCAGTTCAGCAGAGGTTTCTGCCAGGCCGTTGAAGCCGGCGTAGCGGTATTTCTCAACAACCAGATCGACTTCTATCGGGCGTTCAATCTGGTTCTGGTCCAGCCATTCGGACACTTGCTTCGGAAATTCCTGCAGATCTTTATAGCTGTTCTGTAGTGAGGTTATCGTCCCCTGATTCTGATGCCAGTAGGCGAGTAACGCGTCGGCCTGCGCCATCCGGTTGCCATCGGCATTCACTACGGGAGAACGCCCGGCTGCTGCATTGTCGAGCATTGCATCCAGATCGGGCCCGGGTTCACCGGGCTGCTGGTGCTGGCTGTTCAGGTGGAGAGCAAGATCATTAAACTGGCGCATATAATCGTTGGCCAGGGTGCGACGCTGATCAACCATCTGCTCCAGATATTGTGCAGCCTGCTGCCCAGCGGGCCCCTCCTGTTGATAGGCTTGCCAGCGATTGTTGTCGCTATGGCTCCACTGGAAAATATCAGCCATGGTCTGGTTTGTCGGATCGTAGAGCGATGACATTCGGCTGTCTTCACCCACCAGCTGTTCCTGTTGCAGCTCCTTGAACTCGTTCTGGCTCTGGGTGTATGCATTTAGCCTGGCCCGGTCCGTGTAACCAGACTGGTTGGCGGCATTAATGGTACTGGTCATAAACGGCTCCTTGTTGATGACGTGTGTTGGTACGAAACTGTCGTGCTATCTGCTTGCCCCCTGTCGGCTCGGGCCAACGGGAGGTCATTGGAAGTGCGTATCTGTGTGTTAGCCGGATTGGTTTTCCGCCGCCTCGTTGTCATTTACCATCATCAGGGTATCAACGATACCGTTGTTCATAATGGCGCGGCCTTGTGTGATCAGTTTGAGCAGCTCTGCTGTCATATCTGTAGAGTCGACCGTTTTCATCTCACTGAGCTGAAGGTTGTCACCGCGTAACCAGTCACTTTGCAGGTAATCTCCCA
>JAIBDV010000215.1 GCA_024686055.1 Neptuniibacter sp. | reverse complement strand
CTGATTCAAAGCGCTCGGGATGGCGCGGCACAAGTACCAGTATCAGCGTGGGGTGCTGCACTTTTAGTGCTGCGTAAACCTCCAGCAGACTGGCTTCTTCTGTTTTCCCTTCAAGTTCGCGAGTACTACCGGCCACCAGCACCGGGCGCTGCTCGCCCCATTGCTGGCGCAGCTGCTGGCCCTGGTGGGCGGCATCGGCGGGTGGCTGCTGGTCGAACTTGATGCTGCCGGTGACGGTCAGCTGTTCGGTGGCCAGGCCCAGTTCGATAAAACGCTGGCCACTGTCGTTGTCCTGGGCGGCGACGCAACTGAGCTGCTGCACCATCGGCTGACTGAGCGGCCGTACCTTCTGGTAGCCACGGGCAGAGCGGGCGGAGAGGCGGGCGTTGGCCAGCAATACCGGGATAGTGCGGCCATGGCAGGCGGCGATGGTGTTGGGCCAGAGTTCGGTTTCCACAATCAGCAGGCCACGGGGCTGCGTCCGGTTCAGGAACCGGCGCAGCAGGTGGGGCAGATCATAGGGCGCGTAACAGTGGCTGACCCGCTCACCAAACAGCGCTTTGACCCGCGCCGAGCCGGGGGGGGTGGTGCTGGTGATCAGCAGCGGCAGTGCTGGCTGTTCGGCCAGCAGCTGCTCCACCAGCGGGGCGATGGCAACGGTTTCACCGACGGATACGGCATGAATCCACAGTGGCCGATCCTGTCTGGCCGGGATATGGCCGAAGCGTTCAGCGATGCGCTCGCCATAGGCCGGGGCCAGGCGAGCGCGTTTTTTCAATCGCCACAGCACCAGCGGCAGGCCCAGGTAAAACAGGCCGCTATAGAGGCAGCGGCTGAGTTTTGCGCTGATAGGTGTCTGGCTCATGGGCTCTCAGGTAGCTCATGGTGGGGGCTGCCATCATTGAACTGCAGCTGGTGCAGGTGGGCGTAAGCGCCCTGGCGCGCCAGCAGCTCGCGATGACTGCCCTGTTCCAGAATCTGGCCCTGATCCAGCACCACAATCATATCGGCATGTTCAATGGTGGATAGCCGGTGAGCGATCACCAGCGTGGTACGGTGTTTCATCAGTTGTTCCAGTGCGGCCTGGATATGCCGTTCCGACTCGGTGTCCAGTGCCGAGGTCGCTTCGTCCAGAATCAGCACCGGGGCGTCCTTGAGGATGGCGCGGGCGATGGCGATACGCTGGCGCTGGCCGCCAGACAGCATCACGCCGTTTTCCCCCACCAGGGTGTCCATGCCTTCGGGCATCCGTTCGGCAAATTCGCTGACATGGGCGGCACGAGCCGCCGCTTCAATTTGCTCACGGGAGGCGTTAGCCAGCGCGCCGTAGGCGATGTTCTGGGCGATGGTGCCTTCAAACAGCACCACCTGCTGATTCACCAGGGCGATCTGGTTACGCAGATTGTCCAGCTGGAAATCGTGCAGCGGGATTCCATCCAGGCAGATGGTTCCGGCGGTCTGGTCATAAAAACGGGGCAGCAGGTTGGCCAGGGTGCTTTTACCAGAGCCGGAGCGGCCGACCAGGGCGACGGTCTGGCCGGGTTTTATCTCCAGGTTGATCTGGCTGAGGATATCCCGATCGCTGCGGTCATAGCGAAAGTCGACCTGGCTGAAGCTCAACTGGCCCTCGGCCCGTGTCAGGGTGCGCTGGCCCTGATCCACTTCGCGCGGCTGATCCATCACTTCGAACACACTCTGGGCCGCCGCCAGGCCGCGCTGAATGATGCTGTTGACCTCGGTCATCTGGCGCAGTGGTTTGGCGATCATCCCGGCGGCGGTGATAAAGGCGATAAATTCACCGGTGCTCATATCGGCCAGCAGGTCCGGGCTCATGGCGAGGTAAACCAGCAGCCCCATCGCCAGCGATACCAGCATCTGTACCACCGGGGTATTGATCGCCTGGGTGACGATCATCTTCATAAACTGTTTGCGGTTATGCTCGCTGACGGCTTCGAAGCGGGCCCGCTCGTGCTCTTTACCGCCGAAGATACGGACCACTTCGTAGCCTTTGATCGCCTCGGAGGCGGTGTGGGTGACATCGCCGACGGATTCCTGAATCCGCTTGCTGAGCTTGCGGAAGCGTTTTGAGGCGATGCTGACGGTCAGCACAATCACCGGGCCGATGGCGATCACCACCAGGGTCAGTTTCCAGTTTAGATACAGCAGGTAACCAAACAGGCCGATCACGGTCAGGCCTTCACGGATGGTAACGCGCAGTGCATCGGTGGCTGCGCCGGTGACCTGTTCGACGTTGAAGGTCAGCCGCGCCAGCATCTGGCCGGAGGCGTTTTGCTGGAAATAGTTACAGGGCAGCTGCAACAACTGTTCAAACAGGTCTGTTCGCAGTTTGTGTACCAGGTGACGGCCAGCATAGGCGATGCCGTACTGGCCCAGAAACGTACCCACCCCCCGGAAGGCGAAAATCACCAGTACGGTACCGGCAACCAGATGGCGCTGGTCGAGCTGGCCTTTCTCCAGCGTATCGACGATATATTCCATCCACTTGGCGAAGCCCATCTGGGTGGCGGCGTAGATACCAAAGCCGATAAAACTGACTACAAACGCGTACCAGTAAGGGACGACATACTTGAGCAGGCGTTTGTAGATCTCCCAGCCGGATTGCTGTGAGTTGGGTTGTGCGTCAGACATGAATTGTTCTCGGACCGTGCAATGGCCTCGAGTATACAGAATTCGTCGGGTTTTTTGCTGGCTGCTGCCTGGTTTGACGGGATAGAATGGCCAGCAAACGCTGGCATAGTAAGTAGATGAATGAGTAACCCGTTCAAGTCTGAATTTTTATACCCCCGTTATTGGCCGACCTGGCTGTTGATTGGTTTGCTTCGGCTGGTGATGCTGTTGCCGCAACGCTGGCAGTACCGGCTGGGCCGTGGGCTGGGCCTGGCCCTGTATTACCTGTTGCCAGGCCGACGCCATATCGCCGATGTGAACCTGAAACTCTGCTTTCCTGAGCTGGATGCAACGACGCGTAAAGCGCAGGTTAAAGATGTGTTTCGTCACAATGGCACCGGGCTGCTGGAAACCGCGATGACCTGGTGGGCACCGGCGGACAGTTTCAAAAGCTGCTGTACGGTGATCGGGCTGGAGCACCTGCAGCAGGCTCAGGCGGCTGGACGCGGGGTTATTTTGCTCGGTGGTCATTACAGTGCGCTGGATATGGGCGGCGCACTGGTCAGCCCCCATGCCAGTTTTGAGTGTTTCTATCGGCCGCAGAATAATGCCCTGTTCGATTACTGGGCCAATCGGGGCCGGTTGCGCTTTGCCGATGATATGCTGCCCCATGACGATATGCGCAATATTGTCCGCCGTTTACGCAAGGGCACCGTGGTCTGGTTTGCGCCAGATCAGGATCAGGGCCCGACCCACTCGATCTATGCGCCATTCTTTGGTGTGCCTGCCGCGACGGTGACTTCAACTGCCAGGCTGGCAAAAATGACCGGTGCTGCCGTTGTGCCATTGGGGTTTCATCGGCTGGCGGATGGTCAGTATGAAGTAGAATTTCGGCCAGCACTGGGGGATTTCCCCGCAGGCGATGATCTTGAAGATGCGTCCCGGATTAATACCGAGCTGGAACGGCTGATCCGTAAGCACCCGAGCCAGTATATGTGGGTCCATCGACGTTTTAAGACTCACCCCAAGGGTAAAAATTATCTGTACCGTTAACGTATCGATAAACGTAGATCAGTATTAAGTCCGACAGGCTGCTAGCGCCACGGTGTATTTAACAGGGAAGGTTAAGGGTTATTCACAATGATCAGCAGAGGCACCGACATGAGTCATCAGCAACAGTTACCCACCGTTCTTGTAACGGGTGGTGGTGGTTATCTTGGCAGTCATATGGTGGTGATGTTACAGCAGGCGGGCTGGCACCCGGTGGTGCTGGATAATTTCAGTAACTGCCAGCCAGAGGTATTCAGCCGCATTGAGCGGATTACCGGTGAGCCGGTGACCGTGGTCGAAGGGGATATCCGTGACGCCAGTTGTCTGAACCGACTGTTCGACAGCTATTCGTTCGAGCTGGTGGTGCACTTTGCTGGCCTGAAGGCGGCGGGAGAGTCGGTACAGCAGCCGCTGAGCTATTACGACAATAATGTCAGTGGCTCGCTGCAGTTGATCCAGGCGATGGCATATCACCAGTGTAAACGGCTGGTATTTAGCTCTTCGGCCACGGTCTATGGGGCGGCAAAACAGATGCCACTGACGGAAAACTCGCCGCTGGGGGCGGTGAACCCTTATGGCCAGAGCAAGTTGATGGTCGAGCAGATGTTGCGAGACACCGCGGCAGCCGATGATGAATGGCAGGTCGCTCTGTTACGCTATTTTAATCCCGTTGGCGCCCACGACAGTGGTCTGATCGGCGAAGACCCTGGCGGTGTGCCGAACAATTTGCTGCCGTTCGTGGCTCAGGTGGCGGTGGGCCGGTTACCGGAAGTTCAGGTGCTGGGCGACGATTACCCAACACCGGACGGCACCGGTGTACGTGACTACATTCATGTGATGGATCTGGTTGAGGGGCACCTCAAAGCGATGGCGGTACTGACCCCTGGTCATGGTTGCCAGGCGTATAACCTGGGTACGGGCCAGGGCTATTCTGTACTGGAAGTGGTGCGAGCCTTTGAACAGGCCTGCGGTAAGCCTTTACCGACCCGGGTGGTGGCCCGTCGTGAAGGGGATGTTGCGCAGTGTTTCGCTGACCCAGGTTTCAGCCAGCAGCAGCTGGGCTGGCGGGCGCAGCGGGATCTGGCACAGATGGTTACCGATCACTGGCGCTGGCAGCAACAGAACCCGCAGGGTTACAGCAGCTGAAGCTGGAACAGGTGCATTTACAGGTGATTATGTTTATCAGGTTAAGGGCACCCGAGTGACGCAAAGACAGCGCTGGATCTTATGTATTACCAGTCTGTACAGCCTGCTATTGTTGCCGATCTGGGATACCGCACTGGTGCCGCTATCGGCGTTAACGGCGTTTATCATTGCCTTGCGGCAGGGGGCATTCAGCCTTGTACGTCAGCATTATGCTGCGGTACTGGGCTGCTGGGCCTTGCTGATGGTGGTGAATGTGGCTGCTTCGGTTATGCCTGCTAAAGCGTTTACCGGCGGCTTTCATATCCTGCGTGGGCTGTCGATGTTTATGCCGGCGTTATTGCTGGCGCCGCTGGTGCCTGCGCCGATGCGTTATCGGACGTTACAGGGGCTGGTGGTGTTGATTGCGATCGGGGCGCTGGGCCTGTTGATCCAGGTTGCCCCGGCCACCGATCATTACGAAGGCCTTCTCCTGCTCTCGTACGACTGGTTTGGCAATCTGCATAACCTGGTTAATGTCATGGCGGGCGTACTGATTGCTGCCCTGGTGCTGGGGATCACTGCTCGATGTCGGCGGGACAGAATACTGGCCCTGGTGGCCGGGTTGCCGGTTGTGCTGCTGCTGTTCTGGCTCAGCTCTGAGGGGGCGTGGATTGCACTGCTGATCACCCTGGCAGCGGGCTGTATTCTGTTTGCCGGTCGTGGTCTGAAGCTGCTGGCCGGGCTGGGTATTGTCGGGCTCACGGTCCTGCTGCATCTGTTCTATCTGACCCCTGAACTGGCACAGCAGTTAACCGGCCTTGAGCTGGGCAGCCTGCTGACCCGTACAGAAATCT
This sequence comes from Neptuniibacter sp., assembly GCA_024686055.1. Taxonomy (GTDB): domain Bacteria; phylum Pseudomonadota; class Gammaproteobacteria; order Pseudomonadales; family Balneatricaceae; genus Marinobacterium_C. Next base: position 238 of record JAIBDV010000215.1, on the reverse strand, counting down.
ATACCGCATTACTGACCAGCTGGCTGGATGCGCCGTGGCTGGGCTGGGGCTTCAGTACCTATAAATATCTGCCAGCGGCTCAGGTCACCGGTGTTGAGTATCTCTACCCTCACCACCTGTATCTGGAAGCGCTATTCTCGGCGGGGCTGGTGGGGTGTCTGTTGCTGCTGTTGTTGTTTAGAGCGCTGGGTCGGTATGTCGACTGGTCAGCGGTGCGTTCTGATCCGCTGGCGCTGCT
>JAIBDV010000143.1 GCA_024686055.1 Neptuniibacter sp. | reverse complement strand
CGGATGATGGCAGAGAGAAATTTGTGAATGACTTTGTCCAGGCCTGGCACAAAGTCATGACCCTGGACCGGTTTGATCTGAGCCGCTAACACATAACCTCTAAACCAGCCGCCCGTGCCCCCAACTGGGAGCGCGGGCCGCTGGCCCGCAACACCGATCAGCCTGCCTGCGTCATCTCATTCAGGGTGAAACTCGCCACCGCCCCTTCCGTCGCCGCAACATAAGCCTGCAGATGTACATTTTCCATATGCGCCTGCCAGAGTTCGCGGCTGACCCAGTTCTCAAAGAACACAAAGACGGTCGGGTCGTTATTGTCCTGATGCAGATCATACTGCAGACACCCCTCTTCCTGCCGGGTCGGTTCGATCAACTTGATCAGCTCGGCTTTCACCCGCTCAACCTGATCTGGTTTTGCTTCAATACGTGCAACAATTGTCAGTGGTGTTGTCATGTTTATTAACCTTTCACTATTACCACGCAGAGTGTGGGAACAAGAGTGCAGATGGCGAGGCTATTCCCTGAATGTAACAGCGAGCTTGCTCACGACCTGTAGCAGCGCGCTCCGCGCGCGTCAGAGGCCAATGCTACGAACCAGACGTCCGCGGAGCGGACTGCTACACAAGCCCCCCGCTGTCCCGCCTCAAAACCCTTCCAGCACCACCTTGCCAATTGAAGTGCCACTTTCGATACTGGCGTGGGCTTTCCTCAGATTGCTGGCGTTAATCTTGCCAAAGTGCTCACCCAGGGTGGTTTTAAGCCGCCCAGCGTCCACCAGCTCGGCCATGCGGTTCAGCAGGTTACGCTGCTGCTCGATATCCACAGTGTTAAACATCGAGCGGGTGTACATAAACTCCCAGTGCAGCGAGATCGATTTCATTTTCAGCTTCATAATATCCAGCGGCACTGCCGGGTCATCAATCAGCCCCAGCTTGCCCTGCGGTGCCAGCGCGGTAACGATCTCATCAAAATGCTGATCGGTCGCGTTCAACGAAGCCACATGGGTCACGCTGTCGATGCCGATCCGTTGCAGCTCAGCACTGAGTGGCTTGCGGTGATCAATCACATAATCCGCCCCCAGCTCGGTCACCCATTGCTGGCTTTCAGGCCGTGAGGCGGTGCCGATTACAGTCGCGTTGGTCAGCTGGGCCGCCAGTTGCACCATAATCGATCCCACGCCACCCGCAGCACCGACAATCAGCAACTGCTGCTCACCCGTTTTTTCCGGGGTATCGGTATGCACCAGGCCCAGCCGGTCAAACAGCATCTCCCAGGCGGTGATCGCCGTCAGTGGAAACGCCGCCGCCTGGGCATCGGATAACGTCTCAGGCTTATGCCCCACAATCCGTTCATCTACCCGGTGGAACTCCGCGTTGGTGCCTGGCCGGGTCAGATCACCGGCATACCAGACCTTATCGCCTTTTTTATAGAACTGAACCTGATCCCCCACCTCAACCACTTCACCCACCGCATCCCAGCCCAGCACTTTGGGCTCATCGCCTTCCGGCTGCACTCGAACGCGGATTTTGGTATCCACCGGGTTGACCGACACCGCCGCGATTTTAACCAGCAGATCACGGCCCATCACCTCAGGGGCTGGCTGTTCAATGTCGAGCAAGGCATCCGGGTGTTCAATTTCGAGGGATTTGAGGTAACCAATCGCTTTCATTGTCTGTCTCCGCTAAGTGAATGAAGACAGTGTGGGGCAAACTGGATACACTAAAAACAGGGTAATTAACTAATCACTTTCAATAATATTTTGATAATGAATACAGCAGACCTGACGCTTTTTATCCGCACCGCCGACAGCGGTAATATCACCGCTGCCGCCAATCAGCTAGGAATCACCCCGGCGGCGGCCAGTGCTGGCCTTAAGCGACTGGAGAAACAGCTCGAGGTGCAGCTGTTTATTCGCTCAACCCGCCAGCTACGCATCACCGCCGAAGGTGAGCGGTTTCTGCTGTACTGCCGCCAGGCGCTGGACGCCCTGGACCAGGGCAAAGCTTCACTCACGGCCATGCGCGGTAAAATCGCCGGGGAAGTGCGTTTTTCCGTGTCATCGGACCTGGGCCGTAATATCGTTCTGCCCTGGCTGGATGAAGCCATGGATAAACACCCCGGTTTATCACTGAACCTGAGCGTGGGCGATTCTCTGTCGGACTTTTATCTGGACCGGGTTGATCTGGCCCTGCGCTATGGCGAGCCGGAAGACTCATCTATGGTGGCCTTTCATATCGCCAGCGTAGAGCGCATCGCATTCGCATCGCCGGAATACCTCCGCCTGGCAGGCACGCCTGAACACCCTGAACAGTTGCGCCAGCACAACTGTCTGCTGTACCGGATCGGCAGTCGCGCCTACGATAACTGGAGCTTCTCGAAAGACGGCCAGCAGCACAGCATCCAGGTGCAGGGCAATCGCGAGAGTAATGACGCCGATATTGTCCGGCGCTGGGCTGTGGCAGGCAAAGGAATCGCCTATAAATCCAGCCTGGATATCAGCGCTGATCTGCGCACAGGAACCGTGGTACGACTGCTCTCCGACTACCCATCAAAGCCGCTTAACGCCTGGCTGATCTGCCCCAGCCGAAAACAGGTGACCCCGGCAACATTAATGCTGCGGGATATGTTGCGGGAGAAATGCGCCGAAGCGCTGGCGGGATTGTGAATATATAGATAAACGTCGTAGCGCTAAGCGGAACATCGATCAGCAGAGATCAGTACCAAACGCCCGGCTCTGCTCTAACCATTGTTTGCGCTGCTGCTCAGTTGAGTGGATAACCGGGCCGAACAGACTGACGGCTGCAGGCTGAAAACCGCATAACTGGAAAACCCAGGCACCCAGCTGCTGTGCCAACGGCATCTGCTCTGGCGTATCGAAATACTCGACTGGCGTATCCATGGTTACCATTAACCGTAGCGTTTTCCCCCCCAGTAGCGGTACCGGCTCGTCCTCACCAGAAACATATTTAAATGCAAAGCCCGGCAACAAGGTACGATCCAGCAACCCTTTACACTTTGCTGGCAGCCCGCCCCACCAGAACGGCGCAACAATCACCAGATGATCAGCTTTCGCCAGCGCTGCCTGAAACGCCTGCAGTATCGGTTCAAGCGGCTGGTCAGCATGGTAGCCCTGAGCCAGATCAGGGTTAAACTCCATCGCAGACAGCTTAAAATACTGCACTTCAGCGTTTAGCTGTGCCTCAGTACAGTAAGCATCTGCCAGGGCACCACACAGGCTGCCAGCACGAGGGTTTGCGTCGAGTATCAGAATACGTTTGTGCATGGTTCTCTCCATAAAAAGTAGTGGAGAGCCAAGTTTGCACTCTCCTCTATAGGGGAGAGTCAAGCGGTGGTGTTACTTTTTGCCAGTTGCTCAAGACAGACACCCAGCGTTTCCAGCTGACTATCAATCTGTTGCCGCTGCTGCTCCAGTCGCTGCCGTAAATCCTGCAGAAAAGGTCGGATACGGGCCCAGTCAACAGCGCCATCGCGGTATTGAATCACACCTTGCAACTCTGCCAGGGTAGCGCCCATCGCCTTAGCTTCACGAATCATCACCAACAATTCGATATCCCGCTGTTGATAGGTTCGATAACGGCCACTGCGTACCGGCTCAATCAACCCCTTCGTTTCATAGAAACGAATCGCCTTAACGGTCAGGCCTGTTTTAGCCGCTATTTCACCAATAAACATAAGCACCGTGCAATCTCTGGTAGCAGGAAAAAGGAGGTCATTCATTTGTACCCCTGTCCCACGTATTATGCTTATCCAGCTCCTCGTCTGTCTATTCTCCCGTTATCCCCTGCTGCGTTTCAGCTTCAGGCTCAAACACCATGCGAAGTATCCGGTGAGATGTCGGCTCAAAGATTTCTTCACCCACCACAACAAAGCCGTAGTGACGATAAAATCGCCGACCGAGGACATTATCATGAAACACACGCACCTCCAGCTCACCGTGCAACACCTGAGCTTTATCCATCAAAGCCTTACCACAACCCGTGCCATGGTACTGCGGGTCGACAAACAAACCACCGACTTCATTACCAATCAAAGCGATAAAGCCCACGACCCGATGCTCCACCACCGCCACCCAGGTATCTGCATTCGGCAGGTAAAGACTGGGAATGTTATGCCGCTCCTGGTCGAAAAAGGATTCCGGCATAAACCCATGTGCCAGACGGGACGCACGCTCCCAGCTACTCAGCAAATCGTTCAAGTCTGGTGATTGATAAGGCCTGATATCTATCGTCATATTTACGCTCATGCTTCTGTGTTCAGGTGACGCTGAACCGGCCGCCAGCCGTGCTAGCCGCCGGGGTGTCTCAGCTTCTGAAACAGAGCATAACGGTCGTAAATAATATGCGATTGAACAAAAGCGACAGTTTCAGCACTTACTCAAAGTTCCCATAAATATCGATTGTCAGGTCCCGCTGCCGAGCGTAACGACCCGGCGTCGCACCGATGCTGCTTTTGAAATAGCGAATAAGATGGGGCTGATCGCTAAAACCAAACCGCTGGGCAATATCAGCCCAGTCGATCGTTTCGTCACCCTGGTGGTATAAATACGCCAGTATCGACTCTAACCGCTCCATCGACTGACACTGCTTTAAGGTCAGCCCCGTCACCCGCTGAAAACTGCGCTCCAGAGTGCGCTGTGAACAGTGCAACATCTCACCCAGCCCGGCAACTGCGGTGTTCACCAACAACGGGTAAGCCTGGCGTACCAGCTGACTGTGCCGATCTTCACGACTGTCCATTAGCCAGCTCCGAAGCTGTGTATCCAGCACGGCACAACAGGCTGTTGCATCAGCCTGCGCCAACGATAACAACTCAGCTTCCGTACAGCAGCCGTCCCGCTAACTCATAGCGGACATGTAACGCTAGCAGGTACTGGGGATCGCTAAAAGAAAGCAGGCGTTCTTGCGACACTGCCAAGGCCAATACATGAAAAGCCGAGACAGGCCCGGCTTCCAGTTAATAAAACACTAAAATTTACTATGGTTATTCAGCATTCATCAACAGCAACATGACCGCTGCACCTTTAGAATTTTCGTCTACGGTGCCATCAATGTAACCAGAAAACTTGTTATCCTTATTATAGACACGCTGATTATCAAAATAACCGTAAAACTTACCATCCAGATTATAAATTCTTTGATTATCCAGATAGCCAGCAAATTTGTTATTTACATCATAAATTCTTTGACCATCAACATAACCCGAAAATTTCCCATCCGGATTATAAATACGTTGCCTGTCTGAATAACCTGCGAATTTATTATCTAAATTATAAACACGCGCATCTGCTAATGCCATTACAGGCGTCAGCACTGCCGACAGCGTGATAGCTGCTACCAAACCAGAGAGAAGCTTTTTCATGATTTTCCTTACCCTGAATACAAAATATTCCCTTTAATATGCGAGCCAGAAACCCGGCCCCCATCGTTTCGTCAGCATTTATATCATTTGGAATTATCACCTGCAACATCAAACAAAAATATAAATAAAAGACATCAAAACCAATCAAAAATAGCTGGGTGCTAATTAGTTATTATGGTTATAAATCACTGAAAACACCCACCCATTCAGCCAAGGTAAACTTACACTGTCAAAACAAACGAAAGTTCAAGAAAAAACACTCAACTTAAAGCCTGACCATAAACCACCTGAATAAAAACAGCCACCAAAACAGCTGATTCGATCCAGGGTAATACCTGTTTATTAACGCTGACGGCCCGCTAGCTGCGATGTCTGAGGGTAATGCATCCAGCTGCCCACGGCGGGCAGGTCAACGGATACGCCACTTACCTCCGCTGAGGTCAGCAGCGTGCTGATCGGCTCAAGGTACAGTTCATAGGTCGAGTGGTGGATTGGCAACGTATAAGCTGGTTGAACAAACTGAATCGCTTCAATCACCTCAGCGGCGCCCATTGATATCTGTCCTAACGGTCCGGTTGTGCCAACCCGACCGACATGGGGCACCAGGATATCCGGCGCAGGCCTGGCCGCCAGCCACTCTTTCAGCGGCTCGGTCAGGAACGTATCTCCCATCCAGTACAGCGAGGTACGCGCATCACCCTGGATAAATTCAAACCAGTAGCCATTACCCTCACCAAGCAGCGGCGCAACCTGTGCAGACGCCGAGTGATAGGCCGGGAGCGCAGTAATCACAACCTGATACTCGCCTTCCTGATAACGCCATTGCTGACCCCAGGCTAATGGTTGCGGAGCCGTAAAACCGAGCCCTTTAACCAGCGAGTTATCCGCTGGTGGCACAATCACCGGGCGCTTACCCGACAACAGCGTCCGCGCAGCCTGATCAAAATGATCTTCATGGCTATGACTGATCACCACCGCATCCAGCTGTGCCAGCTTGAGAGCTGGCAGCGCAGTCAGGCGTTTATGGTCTTTCACCCTGGGGCCCTTGGCCAGGTCAAACGCTTCGTTGGGGTCACCCATACGATAAGCCGCCTCTCCCTCCCCCAGCATCGGGTCGGTGAGCAGCGAGATACTGCCAAACTTGATCAACATCGTCGGCCCGCCCAGCCATTGAATATTAACCGCGCTGGCATAGCTATGCGGGGCCAGGCAGAGGCTGCCAAGCACAGCCGACGTGGTAATGCATTTACGAAGGGTAAGGTTCATTGCAAAGCGCCTGTGGCTGATAATTTCCAACAGCATAGGCCGATTGACAAACACAAAAAATATCAGCGAAACTAGCCGCTATGTCTAATAATTTTTGACAAACTATGAACCTGAATGCGTTAAAGACCTTCGTACTGGTGGCTGAACGGCTCAATTTTTCAGCTGCAGCAAGGCAGCTTAATGTCCCCCGTGCAACGGTCAGCGCACGGGTACAGGAGCTTGAAAAGAACCTGGGGGTACGGCTGTTCTTACGCAACAACCGGCATGTATCACTCACCCCGGAAGGGCAGGATTTCTTATTCACCAGCCAGCAAGCCATCACCTTGCTGGACAATGCACAGGCGCGCTTTACCAGCGGTGCCCAGACCACCGGCCTGGTTCGCCTCGGCCTGCCTGCTGCCGCAGACCCCGGTGTACTGGATCGATTACAGGCGTTTTGCCAGCGTTACCCCAAGATAAAACTTGAACTGCTGATGAGCGACGACATTGCCGACCTGGTCGAGCAGCGGATCGACCTCTCAATACGTGGCCGTAATCCTGCAAACCCAGACCTTATCGCCCGCCCATTGCCCAGCCAGCCGATGTTACTGGTCGCCACTCCAGACTGGATCCGGCTCAAAAAACCATTCACCGACTGGCACCAGCTGGCGGTCCACGACCCCCACGGACAAAGCACTTTCAGCCACGCCCAACCCGCGATCACCACCACGGATCTGAACGCCTCACTCATGCTATGCCTCAAT
>JAIBDV010000041.1 GCA_024686055.1 Neptuniibacter sp. | reverse complement strand
CTGTCAATGGTCCACGAATCCCGTGTGCGTTTTCTTAACCGCTATCACTACACCGAACTGGATGTCGAAGGCTTCGGCATCATCATGACCGATACCGCTATCGTCTACAAAGCTGAAGGCTTTCACGCCGATCAGATCCAGATTGACGTTGCCATTGATGACTTCAATAAATACGGCTGTGATATCTACTACCTGCTGTCAAACAAGAAAACCGCTGTTGAAATAGCTCATGCGAAAACAGGCATAGTTTTCTTTGATTATGATCAGAGAAAAGTGGTTTCGGTACCCCAAGCCTTTAAAGAACATATGATTAAGGATGCCTGAGTAAGCGACATGGCGATCTGGAAATCCAGGTCGCCAAAACCCAGCACTAAAGAACTACAAGAAATTAAAACTATTGTTTGAATTGAACAAATAATAGCTAATACAAAAGTTTAATATCAGGTACGAAATTGAAGCGCACTAGTGATAAAGAAAATATAAACTACTAAAAATCGTAGTTGTTCTGTAACAGACACAGCTACGTATGATGTAGCACCGCCAATAAGAGCTTAACAAATTGAAATTAAAGACAAAAAAAACGGGAGCAAAGCTCCCGCAGACGCGCCAGTTCAAGGCTTAAGAGGAAATCATGAGAGAGAAGGGAAAGCTGATAAACAGACTAAATCAACTTCCTGCACCTGATAACCAGCTGCGCCCATCTCAATCAAAGGGGTTCAGAACCTGTATGAAACAACCTTCTGATCCAACACAAAATAATTATATAGAGCAGCTAAAAACTGCATATTACTTAAAATTACCCACAAAAAGACTAATGCCACTTTAAGTTAATTTAAGTCATTATTTATTAATACCAATTAACTAACCTTGACGTTGATTAAGCAGTTCGCGTACTTCTTTATAAGGAAATAAATATGACCGTACAGGAAACGTCTTCACAGCACAGACACCTGGAAACCTTCATCGAACTGGCTGCCCAGTCCGGTAAGGTCCGCACCGCTGTGGTAAACCCTGTTGATCACAACAGCCTGATGGGGGCGATTGAAGCGGCCCAGCGAGGCCTGATCGAACCCGTCCTGATTGGCCCGGAACATCTGATTCGTGCCGCTGCGGATAGCGAAGGCATCGACATCTCAGCGTATGAAATTCTGCACACGGCCCATCGCCATATGGCACCCAAGGCAGCCTGTGGCCTGATTCGTGAGGGGGGCGCAGCCACTCTGATGAAAGGTAGCCAGTCCACTGCCGAATTACTGTCCGCCGTCGTCGACAAGAACACGGGCCTGCGTACTGAGCGTCGCCTGAGCCATGTATTTGTGCTGGACGTGCCAACGTACCACAAGCCTCTGATAGTAACGGATGCGGCAATCAATGTTGCGCCAGACCTGATGGTCAAAGCCGATATCGCACAGAACGCTATCAACTTCTGTAAGGCCCTGGGGATCAAGGAGCCTAAACTGGCAATCCTGTCCGCCGTCGAAAAAGTAAAACCCGGTATTCCAAGTACGCTGGAAGCCGCCGCGCTGTGCAAAATGGCCGATCGTGGTCAGATCACCGGCGGTATTCTGGATGGCCCACTGGCGTTTGATAATGCCATCTCACTTGAGGCCGCTAACGACAAGCATATCAACTCTCCTATTTCAGGTGATGTCGATATCCTGATGCCACCTAATATCGAGTCCGCCAATATGATCGCCAAGCAGCTGATCTATCTGGCAAACGCCTCTGCAGCCGGGATCGCACTGGGTGCAACCGTCCCTATTATTCTGACCAGCCGTGCGGAAAAACCACTGGGCCGTCTGGCATCCTGTGCGCTGGCCTCACATATCGTTAAACACCAGGAGCAGTAAGCAAAGCCATGAAAGGATTACTAACCGTTAACGGCGGATCTTCCAGCCTCAAATGTGCCGTTTTCGATGTTCAGCAGCAGGAAGCCGTCCTGCAATATCGCTTCAAACTCGGTAATATCCTGGCCCAGGCCCGGATGCAGGTAACCGATCGTGAAGGTAATGTACTGTTCAAGGACACGCTGCCTCTGGATGAGGTGCCGCGTGAGGGCCGCCACCAGGCCTGTCTGCAGACAGTAATCCACTGGCTCCAGACCCAGCACCCCGAGGCTGCACTAATGGCCATGGGGCACCGGGTTGTCCATGGGGGCGAGAAGTATTCAGAACCCATGCTGGTTGATGAGCAGAAAGTGCTCGATCTGGCGGCATTCAACCCGCTTGCTCCGCTCCATCAGCCTTATAACCTCAAGCTGATCGACGCCTGTCATACGCTGGCGCCGGAGTTACCCCAGGTGGCCTGCTTCGACACCATGTTCCATATCGGCCAGCCAGCGGTAGAGCGTTATTACGCTCTGCCGCGCGACCTGACCGAAGCGGGGGTGCACCGCTATGGCTTCCATGGTCTGTCCTATGAGTTTATTGTCCGTCGCCTGAAAGAGCTTAACCAGCTCAAGGCACGAACAGTCATCTGCCACCTGGGGGCCGGTGCCAGCATGTGCGGTACGCTCAATGGCCAGTCCCAGGCCTCCAGTATGGGGTTCTCCGCCGTGGATGGTCTGCCAATGGGTAACCGTACCGGGAATATCGACCCCGGTGTGCTGCTCTATCTGCAGCGTCATTACCACATGGACGCCGATGCGCTGGAAAACCTGCTGTACAAACAGAGTGGCTGGTATGGCGTGTCTGGCGGTATCAGCAGCGATATGCTGGAACTGCACCAGGCTGACCATCCCCACGCAGAAGAAGCGATTGATATGTTCGCTTACCGCTGTGCGCTGGAAATTGGCCGTTTAACAGCAGCTCTGGGCGGGCTGGATCAGATCGTATTTACCGGTGGCGTCGGTGAGAACGATGCCAATGTCCGCGAACGGATCATGAACCGCTGCGCCTGGCTGGGTGTAGAGTTAAATGATAAAGACAACCAGGCCAACCAGCTGGAAATCAGCAGTCATAGCTCTCGGGTAACGGTGAATGTATTGCCGACCGATGAAGAGTCAATGATTGCCACCCATATTCTGGAATGTCTGACCGACTAACTGACTGTTACTCATAAAAAACCGCCGACCAGCATAAGCTGACCGGCGGTTTTTTTATGTCTTCGATCCGGACAGCCTAACGTCAGTCAGACGCTACGCTGGCGTACCGCCTCGAACAGACAGATACCGGTCGCAACCGATACATTCAGGCTGCTGACTTCACCAGCCATCGGGATCTTCACCAGATAGTCACAATGTTCGCGGGTCAGTCGGCGCAGGCCTTTGCCTTCAGCCCCCATCACCAGCGCCATCGGGCCTTTCAGATCAGCTTCATTTACCAGTTGCTGCGCCTCACCGGCGGTGCCAGTAATCCAGATGCCACGTTGCTGCAGTGATTGCAGGGTGCGTGCAAGGTTGGTTACCTGTACGTAAGGAATCACTTCCGCCGCCCCACAGGCAACCTTGGCAACCGTTGCGTTAAGCGGTGCTGATTTATCTTTCGGTGCAATCACGGCCTGAACGCCGGCAGCATCCGCTGTACGCAGGCAGGCCCCCAGGTTATGCGGGTCGGTTACACCATCAAGCACCAGCAAAAATGCCGGTTCTTTCAGGTCATCCAGGAAACGCTCAAGAAAACGTTCGGTCTGACTTTTTAGTGGCATACACAGCGCAACAACGCCCTGATGCACACCGTTATCGGTCAGCTCATCAAGCTGACCGCGCGGTACTACCTGCACGCCAAGACCCTGTTGCTCAGCCAGCTCCAGCAATGCCTGCGTTTTTTCATCACGGCGTCCCTTCTGGAACATTACGCCACGAATCCGCTTCGCATCACGCTGTAATGCGGTGCGTACCGCATGCTGGCCAAAAATCAGTTCATCAGACACTTAACGTTCTCCCACCCAGTCGCCAGCTTGTTCCAGCACCAGATGTTTAAGTAATTCAATAAAGTCTGGCGCTGAGTTCAGCGCCGCAATGTAGTTGTAGTGCTCACCACCCGCCGCCAGGTAAATATCACGGTTCTCAATCGCCATCTCTTCCAGTGTTTCCAGACAGTCAGCAGAGAACGCCGGGCAGATCACATCAAGGTTCTTCACTCCTTTCGCTGGCAGGCCTTCCAGGGTTTTATCCGTATAGGGCGTCAGCCATTGCTTGGGGCCGAAACGAGACTGAAAGGTGGTTACCCAGCTATTTTCCGCCAGCCCCAGCTCCTGTGCCAGCAGTTCAGAGGTACGGTGACACTGCTGTGCATAAGGATCACCTTTGTCGGCGTATTCCTGCGGTATACCGTGGTACGACAACAGCAGTTTATCCCCGCTGCCGGTCTGGTCACGCTGCTCGCGCACACTGTTGGCCAGCGCGTGAATATACAACGGGTGTTCACAATAGGATTTCACAATACGGATATCCAGCACCTCACGGCGCGCCAGCTGGAACCGTGCGACCTGATCGTAGATCGGTGCCGTGGTGGTTGCTGAATACTGTGGATACAGAGGCACGATCAGAATCTGCTTATATCCGCTGACTTCAAGTGAATGTAAACATTCACTGAGGCCTGGCTGACCATAGGTCATCGCGGCAAAAACCTGCGGAGCCTGTTCTTCACAGTGGTTCTGTAATGAAATATCCAGCGCCGCTACCTGCTTATCCAGAATAATGCGCATGGGTGAGTCTTCCTGCCAGATGCTCTGGTAGGCTTTGGCAACACGGCCTGGACGAAACCGCAGGATAATCCCGTGCAGTACAGCTAACCATAACGCCCGACGTGGCCCCGTTCCTTCAACCACTCGACGGTCAGACAGAAACTCTGCCAGGAAACGCCGTACGGCAGCGGGGTCGGGTGTGTCCGGCGTACCCAGGTTTGCCAGAATAACAGCTGTTTTGGCCTGATCGCTCATGCGTGTTCTCGATTCCATGATGGCTAGCTTTGTCTTTATGGGGGACGATTATACGTGAAAATTCCGTGTCAGATCACACTGTAGCGTGGTTGCCTGCAACGTAGCCTCGATGATCTGGGCCCCTAACGTAAAAAGCCGCATCAACAGATGCGGCTTTTAATCAATCCAGCAAAGTTACCCGAAGATTACTCGGTAGCAGCCAGACCGGCAAAAACGTTGTTGCGAATATCATCAACACTACCTACACCTGGTACGTAAACGTAAGCCGGTGCTGCTGCCGCATCTTCTGCTGCCCAGCCTTTATAGTAGGTGATCAGCGGTGCGGTCTGCTCATGGTAGATGCCCAGACGGTCACGTACGGTTTCTTCTGCATCATCCACACGCTGTACCAGGTCTTCACCGGTTACATCGTCTTTACCTTCAACTTTTGGTGCGTTGAATGTCAGGTGGTAAGTACGGCCAGAACCCGGGTGTACACGGCGACCCGACATACGTTTGATGATTTCTTCATCAGCAACGTCGATCTCAACCACAGCATCAATTTTAACACCGGCATCTTTCAGTGCGTCAGCCTGTGGAATCGTACGAGGGAAACCATCAAACAGGAAACCCTTGGCACAATCAGCTTCCGCGATACGCTCTTTAACCAGACCGATAATGATCTCATCGGAAATCAGTTTGCCTGCATCCATCACTTCTTTTGCGACAACACACAGTGGGGTGCCCGCTTTTACTGCTGCACGCAGCATATCACCGGTGGAGATCTGAGGAATGCCGTACTTCTCACAAATGTACTGGGCCTGTGTGCCTTTACCGGCACCCGGTGCACCAAGAAGAATAATGCGCATGGATGTAACTCCTGGGTAAATGTATAAACTAAAAGGCTGTAAGAATCGGATTCTTACCCCTGAAAAATTTGTTATGCCCGGACGATACCATTCCTAAAAAGGTCCACAATTGGACATTAGCACAAGCAGTCGCTACGTCTATGGCTGCGGTCAGAGCGGGCAAATAGCCCAGCAGAGTACGATAATTTGGACAACCGCTCAACCCTGACAGCCCTGTGGGCTGTCGGGTGTCGCAATCGGTATCAATGTGGTGATCAGCTCAGCCGGTGTTACGCATGCCCGCAGAAATTCCCGCCATGGTGACCATCAGCGCTTGTTCCAGAACCTGCTCCGGCTGGTTACGATCCCGGTACAGCAGCTCAGCCTGGAGGAAATGCAGCGGATCGATATAGGGATTACGCACTTCGATCGACTGGCGGATAACCGGATTATCCACCAGCAACGTCTGCTGGCGTTTAATGGTATTGATCACGTCTACCATCTGCTCCAGTCGCGCACGCAAGCTTGAGCCCAGCACCCGCAGCTCTTCGGACACCAGCCGCCGATCATAATATTCCGACAGATGTGGCTCAGCTTTAGCCAGTACCATCTCCAGCATATCAATGTTGGAACGGAAAAACGGCCACTGCTGATACATCTGCTGTATCTGTTCCAGCTGGTCGCCATTAATCGAATTCCCAAGGGCACGATCCGAACCCAGCCAGGCCGGTAACATCAATCGGGTCTGGGTCCAGGCAAAGATCCATGGAATCGCCCGCAGACTTTCAACACCGCCGTCCTGACGTCGCTTGGCCGGACGTGAACCCAGCGGTAGCTTGACCAGTTCCTGCTCCGGCGTTGCAGAGCGGAAATACGGCACAAACTGCTCATCACCGCGCACAATACTGCGATACTCCTGCAGGCCGCGCAGCGACAGCTGCTCCATCTGCTCACGCCACTGGGGCTGGGGCGCATCATCCGGGGCCAGTGTGGCTTCCAGTACCGCCCCGACATACAGTTCCAGGTTTCGCACCGCTATTTCTGGAATCCCAAACTTAAAGCGAATCATCTCGCCCTGCTCTGTCACCCGTAAGCTACCGGCGACAGACCCCGGCGGCTGAGCAAGTATTGCAGTATGGCTCGGACCACCTCCCCGGCCCACCGTACCGCCACGACCATGGAACAGGGTCAGGCGCACATCACGGGCCTGACATAACGCCGTCAGTTGCTCCTGAGCTTTAAACTGCCCCCAGGCCGCCGCCAGCTGACCGGCATCCTTGGATGAGTCAGAGTAGCCAATCATCACTTCCTGATGCCCGGCGCAATAATCCCGATACCATTCAATATCCAGTAGCGCCGCAATACAGTCCTGAGCCCCTTCAAGATCACCCAGGGTTTCAAACAGTGGTACCACGCGGATAGTGTGTTTCATGCCCATATCACGCAATAACAGAATCACGCTCAGTACATCTGACGGGGTGCTGGCCATGGAGATAACATAGGAGCCCAGCGCCTGAGCGCTGGTATTGGCAATCACCCGGCAGGTGTCCAGCACTTCCTGAACTGACGCCTCGGGTTGCCAGTGGCTGGAGATCAACGGCCGTTTACTGCGCAGTTCTTTCAGCAGAAACTGCTGTTTCTCGGTTTCTGTCCAGCTGGCGTAATCACCCAGCCCATAAAAGCCCACCAGCGCCTGAATAACTTCAGCATGACGATCAGAGCTTTGACGAATGTCCAGCCGCACCAGTGACAGGCCGAAACAGGCCGCCCGACGCAGGGTATCTTCCAGCGGACCTTCGGCAATAATTCGCATACCGGATTCACACAAAGAGCGATGACACAGCAGTAACGGTTCAAGCAGTTCACTGTCATCGCGGTAGATACCACCAGGGTCAATCGGCTGGCCATCCAGTTCCGCCTGAATCCAGGCTTTTGTCAGCCGCAGGCGCCGCCGTACATCCGCCAGTAATGCCCGGTAAGGCTCAGCACAGTCGCCTGTCAGCTCTCGCATTTCACTATTACAGCGATGCATGGACAGCTCAGAACGGAGCTGATCGACATCACGCTCATACAGGTCAGCTGCCATCCAGCGCGACAAGAGTAGTACCTCGGTGGTCACCGTCGCTGTCACATTGGGGTTACCATCGCGGTCACCGCCCATCCAGGAGGAAAAGCGCACCGGCGCTGCCAGCAAAGGCAGCCGTTCTCCGGTTGCCGCCACCAGTTGCTCATCCAGTCGCCGCAGGAAGTCAGGTAACGCCCGCCAGAGTGAGTTTTCAATAACGGCAAAGCCCCATTTAGCTTCTTCAACAGGAGTCGGACGTTGCTGACGGATCTCATTGGTGTGCCAGATCTGGTTCACCAGTTCGTGCAGCCGGTGCTGCACAGCGTTACCGGCATCCTGTTGACGCAGGCACTGAGCAATATCATCGTATTTGCGGATCAGGGTGCGACGGTTTACTTCAGTGGGGTGTGCTGTCAGTACCAGGTCAATCGACATGGTCGACAGTTGCTCAACGATCTGTTCACCGCTGATACCTTTTTCCTGCAGTGCCTGTATCAAGCCCTGAATAGAGTCGGTACCCGGTAATCGAGTGTCATTCTGCAGCCAGCGACGCACACGATGGTGCTCTTCAGCAATGTTGGCCAGGTTAAGAAACTGGGTAAATGCCCGGGTAACCGGCAGCAGCTCTTCGTCTTTGAGCGACGACAGTGCTTCAATCAGCTCAGAGGAGTCGGTGCCAGGGTCTCGTCGAGCCTGTTTGGCCAGCTGGCGGATCTGTTCGATCTTGTCGAAGAACTGATCACCTCGATCAGCTTCCATCGTATGACCAAGGCTCTGCCCCAGCATACGCACATTGTCCCGTAACGCTTCGTGCAGCTCATTCATCCTGTGCCTCCTGAACAATTCCGGTCAGGTAGACAATAGAATACTTTTGCGCCGCAACAAAATGAAACTTTTGTGGGGAGAAGCGAGTACCACAGTAGCGAAGGACTATGGTACTGGAGTGGAAGGCTGTGTATCAGTGACCAATCAGCTGGCGGAAACGAGAATATTCCTGACGGGCACGCCATTCATTCTCATACACAATGCCAACTTTTCCATCGCTCAAAGCATCAGAGAAAATCTCAATTCGATAATTAACCGGTGCTTCTTTTTTACCATCAAAGGCAACCTCGAGTGCACTGATCTGGTCAAAGTTCAGCTGGGTTGCCCCTTTACTATCGACAAAGGCAATCCGTTGCTGCGTGCTATCAACCAGCAGTTTTGGGGTGCCGTTAAAGTCCTGACTAATCACAAACCCATCGGCCTGCAGCTGTGCCAGATGATCTGCACTTTTGCGGCCAACGACAAAAGCCATGCCGATCATCACCACCAGAAAAGCCAGAAACATCAAACGTTGTGAACTCATGCACCCTTTTCCTTTGCTTTAGCCTGATCCCAGAACAAATCAAGTTGCGCCAGCTCGAACTGCTGCCAGTCACCGCCAGCAGACTCAACCTGATCTTCAACGTGGTTAAAACGCCGCTCAAACTTCTGGTTGGTCGAGCGCAATGCGCTGTCTGGATTTACCTTGAGATGACGAGCCAGGTTAACCAGCGCAAACAGCAGGTCCCCCATCTCATCCAGGATGTCTGCCTGCTGCCCCTGCTCAACCGCTTCACGCAGTTCACCAATTTCTTCTTCTATTTTGTCCAGCACCCCGTGTAAATCAGGCCAGTCAAAGCCAACCTGAGCTGCACGCTTCTGCAATTTGAGCGCCCGATTCAACGCAGGCAGGGCGCGTGGTACATCATCGAGGACTCGCTTGTGGGCTTTTTCAGCCCGTTCCTGCTGTTTAATTGCTTCCCAGCGAGCGCTGACAGCTTCGCTGTCATCCGTTTTGTCGTCGGCTCTGGAGGCCAGCGTGCCCAGCGGGAATACATGGGGGTGACGGCGGATCAGCTTGCTTACCAGCGTATGGACGATTGAATCAAAATCGAACGTTGATTCTTCCTTGCCGAGCTGTGCGTAAAAGATCACCTGGAACAGCAGATCACCTAACTCACCTTCCAGGTGAGGGTAATCCTGCTGTTCAATACAGTCAGCGACCTCATATGCCTCCTCCAGGGTATGCGGCACAATGGAGGCAAACGTCTGCTGAAGATCCCATGGGCAGCCATCCAGCGGATCGCGCAGGCGACTCATCAGTTCACGCAGGTCATTCAGATCATAACGCTGACTCACCGTGAAGCCCCGCCGGAACGGTGGCGATGTACATCAATAACATTCGCCACTTGATTAATCCGATCCATAATCCTCCCCAGCATATCCAGACGGGAGATCTCTATGGTCAGTGACAGCTTGGCGGTATTATCATTTTTATCCGTCAGCGTATTGGCCGCCGTGATATTAATATTATCGGTCGCCAGTACCATCATCACATCACGCAGCAAGCCCTGACGATCATAGGCTTCGATTAGTACATCAACGGGATAAGTCGCTTCCGTTTCATCCCCCCAGTCCACCTCGATCAACCGTTCAGGCTCTTTTTCCTGAAATGCCAGGGTATTGCTGCAATCATCACGGTGAATGGAAACGCCACGGCCCATGGTGATATAACCGACTATCGAATCTCCCGGCACCGGCTTACAGCAGGCTGCAATGGTCGTCAGCAGGTTGCCGACGCCACGGATTTTAATGCCTGACTCAGCTGTCTCCGACGGCGCTCGAGTACGGAATTCAAGGTCAAGAGGCTCTTCTGCCTCAATCGCTGGCTCAACCTGTTGCTGGGCAGCATTAATAATCTGCGACAAACGCAGATCACCAGCCCCAAGAGCAGCAAACGTGTCTTCAGTGTTTTTATAATTGACCGATTTAGCCAGTTTTTCATAGCTAATTTCAGACAGATCAAGCGCTAGCCGTTTCAGCTCCCGCTCAACAATATGTCGGCCGGCCTCTGCGTTCTGCTCTTTGGCCTGCGCTTTAAACCAGTGAGCGACTTTAGCCCGGGCACGGGACGTGGTAACAAAGCCCAGGTTAATGTTCAGCCAGTCACGGCGCGGCTTTTCTTCATTGGCAGTGAGAATTTCAGCCTGATCACCAGTCTGAAGACGACGGTTGAGGGGTACAATCCTTCCATTGATCTTAGCCCCCCGGCAACGATGGCCAATCTCAGTATGTACCCGATAGGCAAAATCGACCGGCGTTGAACCCGTAGGAAGGTCAATAACATGGCCATCCGGGGTGAAAACATAGACCCGGTCCTGGACGATGTCAGAGCGCAGCATATCGCCGAAACCTTCGCTCTCGCCCAGATCCTCATGCCACTCCAGCACCTGACGCAACCAGGCGATCTTGTCTTCATAGGAATCACTGGTCGCTTTGAGGTCTGTGCCCTTATAAAGGTGATGCGCGCAGACCCCCAGCTCCGCCTCTTCATGCATAGCGAAGGTTCGAATCTGAATTTCAAGCACTTTACCATCAGGCCCAAACACAGCCGTATGCAGTGAGCGGTAACCATTTGGCTTCGGCGAGGCAACGTAGTCGTCAAACTCATGGGGAATATTACGCCACAAGCCGTGCACAATCCCCAATACCGCATAGCAGTCACGAATCTCGGGGACCAAAATACGAACAGCACGAACATCGTAGATCTGACTGAAATCGATATTCTTACGCTGCATCTTCCGCCAGATGCTGTAGATGTGCTTGGCACGTCCACTGACATCACCATCGATGTTCATGCCTGTCAGTTCGTCACCCAGCCGCTGAACCACTTCATCGATATAATCCTGGCGATCCAGCCGCTTCTCATCCAGCAGACGAGCAATATGCTTGTAGTCATTCGGCTTGAGGTAGCGGAAGGAGAGGTCTTCAAGTTCCCACTTGATATGGCCAATACCGAGTCTGTGAGCCAGTGGCGCATAGATATCGAATACTTCACGGGCAACAAGGTAACGTTTGCGACGAGACCCCTCTTTTACACCTCGAATGGCGCAGGTACGTTCAGCAATTTTGATCAGGGCAACACGGACATCCCCAATCATCTCAACCAGCATACGGCGGATATTCTCGATCTGGCTGCCACCCGAGGCCAGGGCATTATCTTCGAGCCTTGGGTTCTTGCGGCTACCGATGGCAGCCATCTGCAATACGCCATCAATCATGCGGCAAACTTCTTTACCGAACTGCTTACGCACAGCCTCAAGCGCCAGTTTACGCTCGCGCACGGATCGATACAGAATGGCAGCGAGAAGCGTCTCCTCATCCTGCTGAAGCTCGGCCAGAATCTGCGCCATCTCCAGTCCGGTATGGAAACTACCGGCTGCGGAACCCTGAGCCCAGACATCTTCCTGTGCCTCAGCCTGTTCATATGCCCATTTGGCCAGTTCACAGGCCTTGCGCATACGCTCAATGTCAGTGATTTCCACCTGCTCTGCCAGCAGGTTTAACCAGAGATCCAGATCTACTGAACCGTCTTCTCGAATAGGATGCTCTTCGCGAACCTTTACCATGGCTAAACGCCACTCCTGATCTGATATTCCTGAACAACCGCGCGTACACCAGCCACGGGCTACTGTTCTTTGAGGCGCTAATTCTAATCGCTATACGCGCTCAGCGCGAACAACAAAATTTCGCCAGCAACGTTATATCACGACCAAGGAGATAACACATTGATCATAATGTGGATAATTGGCCGCTGTTACCGGTAAAACTTCATCGACAGCATACTTCTACAAGTAGATAAAGCACGATCCTAGATGAGCCCAGCATATAACTACCAGCTGAACTGAAACTGACAGTTGGCTGCTGCTATAAACGCTTTATAGCCGTCACGCCCTTTCCCCCGAGCACAGTGTGCTCGGGGTTTTCTCTTAATTAGATGCCTGATGATGCTCTGATCTTTTATGCCCGGTAGATATGCATGAGGCAGCCCACATGACCAACCAGACGCGCGCGGAGCGCGCTGCTACAGGGCGTGCCAGGCTACCACCGCAAGAGCCCGCGGGCTGGCGATCCGCTGTACTGCTTTTTCCGCACAACGAAAAAACCCCGAGGCAATTAAGCACTCGGGGTCTTTCGGAATTAGATGCCTGGCGATGCCCTACTCTCACATGGGGAAGCCCCACACTACCATCGGCGAGGACG
>JAIBDV010000299.1 GCA_024686055.1 Neptuniibacter sp. | reverse complement strand
TGTGCAATTGGGGTGGCGATGCTTCGAGCCATCCAGCCCAGTAAAATAACGCCCAGTACTGCAATGAAAGAGCCGATCAGGGTTTGCTGGGTCAATGCGGTGGCGAAATTCTCTTTCAGCACTCGTTCTGTTTTTACCACGCCTGCCAGGACGACGGACTCAGGAATTTCAACGACAACCCCCCAGCTACCGCGAACCCCCGGCAGTTTGATTGCGGCCAGGCTGACATAGGTGGCGTCATGCCGAGTGATGAAATCCTGGCCATTGCTTAGCTGGCTGCGAATGAAGTCGAGCTCGCTAGCTGGTAGTGGTTTGCCAATCAATGAGCGGTTAGCAGAGTGGCCTGCGACCAGGCCACCGTTACTCAGCACCATGACCTTGCCTTTACCCTGGTAGAGTCGCTGGGCTGCTTCGGTGGCAATTTTCTGGATGTAGGCCAGTTCGAGGTCGATACCCGCCATACCGTAGTATTTATTCTGAACCATAATGGGCAGGGTAATAGAAGCACCGACAATGGTCTGACCCTGTACGTCCCAGCTGTAGGGCTCGGTCAGGCAGGTGCGGCGTTCTTTGCGAGGACAGTTGTACCAGTAGTTACTGCTGGAATTGCTAGCGGCTCCACCATCAATGATAAATTGCAGGTTCAATGGACGCAGGGCCAGGGTGTTGTCGGTGCGGGACCAGTAAGGCGCAAACTGGCCATTGGCAAAGGTGTGCTCGGTGTCTTTGTAGAGGTTGTCTTTACCATCAACCGCATTCTTTTCCCACGCAATATAAGTGCCCATAATCGCCGGGTTAGCTGCCAGAATGCTTTTGACGTAACCGGTCATACGGTCACGGTCCAGCGCTACCATATCGTTATTACCGATATAGCCTTCTACCGTCTGGGTGATGCCCATGGCAATACGCAGAGGTTCGATAATTTTGGCGGCGATACGTGTCGCTTCCAGCTGGGCAATCGCTTGCAGCTCGGACTCGGATTTCAGGCTCAGCTGTTCGCTGGTTAGCGCTGTCACTTCCTGTTTGGTTTTCTGGCCGGCTATTGCTGCGTAGATCAGCGTGGCGGCAAGCGCTGCAACAAGGCAGAGCGCTGATACAGCCGCAATTTTGTTGCGAATGCTTGTCAGCATGGTTGGGTGTCCTTTCTGGTAGTAAAACGATTATTGAAGCGTTCGTGGTGCGAGTAGCACTTCGTTTTTTATTATTTGTATCTTGTCAGGCTTGTCGCATTGTCTCTTCAATGTTTATCGGCAGAATGAATGCGGCCTGAATCGCTAAATTAGCGATTAGTCGTAAATAATACAATGAGTTGATCTGCTTTCAGGTATATCTGGTCGGACTAAAACATCAATATGTCATTATGATTAAACATGATGAAATGTAGGTGTTAAGGCGGGAGGCTGTCGTTATGGAAGTCACGTGGCGCGGAAACCGCAGGCAGGCAGCTAAAAGGACAGAAAGGCAGGAAGAAAAAAAGCCGTTCTGGCGGAACGGCTACGAAGTACATCGCGTTTGGGACTTCTGCCGCATCGAGGCACGCGCGCTGTAAAACGTAGAGTAGGTGGGCAGGCTGAAACGAACCTGAAATACGTAAAAAGTTCCCCTGTGCAGGCTAATAAATGAAAAAACCCGCCGAAGCGGGTTTTTTGGTGCATTTACAATTGTCAGCGTTGTGTACTGTCAGTCTTTACTCGGACTCAGCCGCAGTTTTATCTGCATCATGGCGAGCAAAGTACTCACGTGTCAGCTTGAATACCACTGGGCTCAGTACGATAAGGGCAATCAGGTTTGGCAATGCCATCATCGCGTTCAGGGTATCCGCTACCAGCCATACGAAATCCAGGCTCAGAGTTGCGCCGACAGGCACCGCCAGAATCCACAGAATACGGTAAGGTTTGATAGCTTTAACGCCGAACAGGAACTCAACGCAACGCTCACCGTAGAACGACCAGCCGATGATCGTTGTAAAGGCGAAGATTGCCAGAGAGATTGCAACCAGGTAGTTACCCAGGCCCGGCAGTGCATCAGCAAACGCTGCAGAAGTCAGTGCTGCACCGGACTCACCGGATGTCCATACACCGGATGTTATGATTACCAGACCGGTAATAGAACATACGATCAGGGTATCCAGGAATGTGCCCAGCATAGCAATCAGGCCCTGACGAACAGGATCAGTTGTCTGTGCCGCTGCGTGAGCAATTGGCGCAGAACCCAGGCCCGCTTCGTTAGAGAATACACCACGTGCCACACCGAAACGGATCGCTGCCCAGACAGCTGCCCCCGCAAAACCACCTTCAGCAGCATGACCTGTGAAAGCACTTTCGATGATCAGTGAAAATGCAGGACCAATCTGGTCAGCATTGATTGACAGTACAACCAGGCCAGCCAGGATGTATGCAACCGCCATCAGTGGAACCAGAGCACCGGCAACAGAACCGATCCGTTTGATACCACCAATCAGCACTGCACCTACCAGCACCATGGCAACAATACCGGTTGCAATAGTTGGCACGCCAAAGTTGCTCTCGACTACCTGAGCAATCGAGTTGGACTGTACGGTGTTACCGATACCAAAACCGGCAATCGCACCGAAGATAGCAAATGCTGTGCCCAACCAGGCCCAGCCTTTACCCATACCGTTTTTGATGTAGTACATTGGGCCACCAACGTGGTTGCCTTCCTCATCTACTTCACGGTATTTCACGGCCAGAACGGCCTCGGCATACTTGGTTGCCATACCAACCAGTGCAGTCAGCCACATCCAGAACAGTGCGCCCGGACCACCCAGGAAGACGGCGGTCGCGACTCCGGCAATATTACCGGTGCCCACAGTTGCAGACATTGCTGTCATCAGTGCCTGATACGGCGGAATCTCACCCTCTTTCTCAGCGCCCGCTTCAGCCTTAGTGCCCTTGAAGAGCAGACTGAAACCCGTACCGAGTTTGAGAATTGGCATCAATCTCAGGCCCAGGCTTAAAAAGAAGCCTACACCCAAAATCAGGATGAGCATTGGTGCTCCCCAGACGATACCGTTGATAGCGCCAATAAAGGAACTAATAGATTCCATGAAGGATACCTCCCCTTGTTATTTTTATATGCGCCCTGAACCCCTGGAGGGAGGTTCAGGATGGGTGGAAAACCAGCGCCATGATGTTTCCTCATGATCAACAAGTTTCCTATAGTGAACAATATCCTTTATTAGGATACTTTTGGATTAGATTTTTCTATTGCCTTTGATATATACCCCTTGTATTCGCTATCAGGAACAAAGGATCCGCCTGTGGTCCAGATAAGGTGGGTGGCCTGATCCATGTGCTGATCCAGTTTGTGCGCCTGCAGGTATTGTTGGCCTTCAGCGCTGCTGAGCATCCCGGGGCCAGCACAGCCGATGGCCGCTGAAGGTTCTACCTGGAGATTTTCCAGTTGTTTAAGTTGTAGCAGCTGTTGGTAAAGTTGGCTGTCGGTGGCAGTAAATACGCCGGATAAACCATCGCGAATGGCATCGCAAACCCATTTCGCGGCGGTGCCGACGGCCAGCCCATCAGCGTCGGTATCAATCTGTAAGCCAAAATCATAGACCGGTACTGGCTCGCTGCCAGCGGAGCCTGCCATGCCGAGCAACATGCAGGGCGCCTGTACCGGTTCAGCAAAGAAGCAGTGGACAGAATCGCCAAACAGCGTTTTCAGGCCGAAAGTGATACCGCCGGGGGCGCCACCAACGCCAGCAGGCAGGTAAACAAACAGCGGATGCTGCTGGTCAACCAGGATCTGCTGCGCCGCCAGCTGCTGCTTTAAGCGCAGAGCGGCAACGGCGTAGCCCATAAACAGGCGGGGCGAGTTTTCATCATCGACAAAGTAGCTGAATGGGTCGGCTGCCGCCTGGGCCCGTCCGGCCGCTACGGCTGCGCCGTAGTCGGCGTTGTGTTCGACCACCGTCACACCGCGATTGCGCAACCGTGTTTTTTTCCACTCCTTGGCATCAACCGACATATGTACGCTGGCTTTAAAGCCCAGTGCCGCGCCGATGATGCCAATGCTCAGGCCCAGGTTACCGGTACTGCCAACGGCGATTTCATAGCGGTTGAAGAGTGCGATGGCGTCGGGTTTCAGCAGTTGCAGGTAATCATCGTGGGTGTCGTTGAGTATGCCAGCCTCCAGTGCCAGTTGCTCAGCAAAACAGAGCACTTCATGGATGCCGCCACGGGCTTTGATGGAGCCTGCGACGGGCAGGGCGTGGTCGGCCTTGATCAGGGTCAGGCCACCCAGCGGGTTAATGGCGTTGTGCAGTGCGGGCGTGGGGAGCAGGTCAGACTCGATCAGCCCGTTACTGGCGTCCAGCTCGGGAAACAGCTGCTGCAATATGGGGGCAAAGCGTGCCAGTCGGGCCTCGGCGGCGTAGATTTCTGCCGTATCGGGTCGTGCGGGTGCCGCTGCAGGGGTCTGATACTGGGGATTGAGCCACAGCAGGGGGGTACCGCTGCGCAGCGCATCGGC